>DASWMM010000336.1:0-15727 GCA_036399755.1 Allosphingosinicella sp. | reverse complement strand
CCGCGGACGGCGCGCGGCGGAAGCGGCGCTCCGCGAGCAACGCGAAACGCTGGAAGTGCTGAACCGAACCGGCGCATCCCTTGCCGCCGAGCTCGACCTCGACCGCATCGTCCAGATGGTCACCGATGCGGGCCGCGAAGTCACCGGCGCGGCGTTCGGTGCGTTCTTCTACAACGTCTACGACCGTTCCGGCGGGTCGTTCCTGCTTTACACCCTTTCGGGCGCAGAACGCTCGCAGTTCGAGAGCTTCGGGCTGCCGCGCGCGACCCAGGTGTTCGAGCCGACCTTCGTCGGCGCGGGCGTGGTGCGCAGCGACGATATCACCGCCGACCCGCGCTACGGCCACATGGGCCCGCATTTCGGAATGCCCAAGGGCCACCTTCCCGTCCGGTCCTACCTCGCGGTGCCGGTGTTCTCGCGCACCGGCGACGTGCTCGGCGGCTTGTTCTTCGGCCACCCGGACACCGGCATATTCACCGAGCGGGCCGAGCGGATCATGGTCGGCCTCGCGGCCCAGGCAGCAATCGCGATCGACAACAGCCGCCTGTTCGGGGAAGCGCAGGAGGAGATTGCCGAACGCACCAAGGTGGAGACCGCGCTTCGCGAGCTCAACGAAACGCTGGAGCAGCGGGTGGATGAGCGCACCGCCGAGCTCTTGTCCGCGCAGGACCAGCTTCGCCAGGCGCAGAAGATGGAAGCCATCGGCCAGCTTACCGGCGGCGTCGCGCACGACTTCAACAACCTCCTCACCATCATCCGCTCCTCCGTCGACCTGCTGCGCCGCGGCGAAGTGCCCGAGGAACGCAAGCGCCGTTACCTTGACGCAATTTCCGACACGGCGGACCGCGCGGCCAAGCTCACCGCCCAGCTCCTCGCCTTTGCGCGGCGCCAGGCGCTTAAGCCCGAAGTGTTCGACGCGGGCGACCGGGTGCGATTGGTTTGCGACATGGTGCGCACCGTGGTCGGCTCGCGAATCCAGCTCGATCTGGACGTCGCCTGCGACAATTGCTTCGTTGAAGCGGACATCGCCCAGTTCGAGACCGCGGTGATCAACATGGCGGTCAACGCGCGCGATGCGATGGACGGCGAAGGACGCCTCAGCATCGCCGCGAAGGCGGTGGACAGCGTCCCCGCCAGCCCCTGGAGCGAAGGAAGCGAGGGCGATTACGTGGCGCTCTCCATTTCCGACACCGGCCGCGGCATCCCCGAAGATGTGCTGGCCCAGATTTTCGAGCCCTTCTTCACCACCAAGGAAGTGGGCAAGGGCACCGGCCTCGGCCTCAGCCAGGTGTACGGCTTCGCCAAGCAATCGGGCGGCGACGTGCGGGTGGAAAGCGCGCTTGCCCAAGGCACCACCTTCACCCTCTACCTCCCGCGCGTCGCCCGCCAGGCGCCGGCTGAGCCAAGGGAGCAAGCGGACGACGGCGCGCCGCTGGAGCGGATCTGCATTCTGGTGGTGGAGGACAACAAGGAAGTCGGGGAATTCGCCACCCAGTTGCTCAGCGAACTCGGACACGTAACCCGGCTGGCGACCCATGCCGACGAGGCTTTGCGAATATTGGAGAAAGGCGCCGAGGGTTTCGACCTGGTGTTCACCGATGTGGTGATGCCCGGAATGAGCGGCATCGATCTGGGGCTGGAGATCCGCAATCGCTGGCCGGCAATGCGGGTGGTGCTGACCAGCGGCTACAGCCACGTCCTCGCACAGGACGGGCGCCACGGCTTTGAGCTGCTCCACAAGCCCTATTCGGTGGAAAGCCTCACCCGCATCCTGCGAGAGGCGGCGGCGGCGGGCTGAGCGGAACCGGCGTCTCCGCTTGGGCGTTTCGGGGCTGAAACAATTAAACGGAGAGACACATGAGCGATATGGACCGCGAGCCGGAGCGCGTGCGCGAAACCCACACCACGGTGGTCACCGGCGACGGCGGCCGGCGTGGCGGCGGCGGCTGGATCATCGCGGTTGTTCTGTTGCTCGGCCTGATCCTGCTGCTGTTTTTCCTGTTCCGCGACGGCTTCAACAGCACTGCCGACAAGGTGGGCGTGAACGTCAACGTCGAGGCGCCGAAGATCGAGGTACCGGACAGCGTCAAGATCGACATTCCGGACGAGGTGAAGGTGGAAACGAGCGGCAACAGCGCCAAGTAAGCCCCGCTCCCGGCAGGCCGAAGTTGAACAACGGCTGTCGGACCCATTCAGCCATTCATCAACCGAATCAGTGCATAGGCTTGGACGTCGGCTTCCAGGTCGGTCCCCTTCGGTTGCTTAACAGGGGGGTCAACGGAGGGGCCGACCCCTCGCGTCGCGTATTGAGGGAGGGGCCGGTGCTTATGTATGAGTGCCGGCCCCTACCTGTTTGGGGGTCTCCCGGACGGCGCGACCTCAATCCCCCTTGGAACCGGTGCTCTTGGTCGCGGAGTTCGGGTTCTCCCCCGCCTCGTCGTCGCCGAGCTGGCCGGGGCCGTGATAAGGCTGCTCGGTCTGGCCGCCATGGCCCATATAGCCTTCGCGGTCGCTTTCGCCTTCCTTGCCGGTGTGCGGGTTCGGGTAAGCCCCGCCGCCCGCCTGGCCGCCGCCGGTGGAGCCGTTGAAGCGCTCCTGCTTGTCCGGATCACGGCGTGAAAGATCGCCGCTCTTGCCCCAGCTTTCGGGGTTGTCGGGGCTGTGGGTCTTGGCGTTTGGGAACTGGGCATCGGTCATATTGCGGGCTCCTTCCCCGCTCCAATGGCCGGGCCGCGCACCGGTTCCCCCTCCCCTTCCTGGCTGGCGTGCCTACATGGGCGGCATGAAGCCGATGACCGAACAGCATCTCGCAACCTTACGCCGCCACATGGTGGAGGTGGTGGACCTCCATTTCGACCTTGCCGAGGACGAGATCGGCAGGGCGGCGCTCGGGCCTGAGCTACGCACCGCCCTCCTCCACGTACCGCGCCACATCTTCGTCCCCGCCCAGCTCGCCGGCGCCGCCTATCAGGATTCGCCGCTGCCCATCGGCTTCGACAAGACGCTGTCGCAGCCCTTTATCGGCGCGCTGATGATCGACCTCCTCCAGCTTCACGCCCACGATCGGGTACTCGAGATCGGCACTGGCCTCGGCTACCAGGCGGCGGTGATGGCCGAGCTTGGCGCCGAGGTATTCACCGTCGAGATCGTCGAGGAGTTCGCCGAGGCCGCGGGCATCCGCATTGCCACCCTCGGCCTAGACGCGGAGATCAAGACCGGCGACGGCTCGCGCGGCTGGGCCGACCATGCGCCTTTTGACCGCATCCTGGTCACCGCCGCCGCCCGCGAAGTTCCGGTGGCGCTTGGCGAGCAGCTCGCCGCCGGCGGGCGGATGGTGATCCCCTTGGGCGGCAAGGACGTGCAGCAGTTGAGCGTCGTCACCAAGGACCGGGCCGGCGTGCTCCACGTCCGCGAGATCATGCCGGTGCGCTTCACGCTGCTGGAAAGCTGAAGCCTCGCCAAAACCGCGGCTGTGCGCTAAGACACGCCCGATCCCCACCTTTGAACCGATGAATTTGGCGGCGCCCTAGGCGCGGCGCCCGGAGCTTGCACGATGACCGAAACGGCCACCCTCCAGATGGACAGCCCCCGCGCCGACGGTGTGCCGGCGGAGCGCCGCACCTTTGCAATCATCTCCCATCCGGACGCCGGCAAGACCACTCTGACCGAGAAATTGCTCTACTTCGCCGGCGCGATCCACGAAGCCGGCGAAGTGCGCGCCCGCGGCGATCGCCGCCGCGCCCGCTCCGACTGGATGCAGATCGAGCAGCAGCGCGGCATTTCGGTCACCTCCTCGGTGATGACCTTCGAAGTGGGCAACATCCTGTTCAACCTGCTCGACACGCCGGGCCACCAGGACTTTTCGGAAGACACGTACCGGACGCTCACCGCGGTCGACAGCGCGATCATGGTGATCGACGCCGCCAAAGGGATCGAGGCGCAGACCCGGAAGCTGTTCGAGGTCTGCCGGCTTCGCAACATTCCGATCGTGACGTTTATCAACAAGGTCGACCGGGAGGGCCTCTCGCCCTTCGTGCTGCTCGACGAGATCGCCGCGACGCTGCAGCTCGACGTTTCCCCGTGTAACTGGCCGGTGGGAATGGGCGGCATGTTCCAGGGGCTGTACGATCTCGGCGAAGACAAGATGATCCTTGCCGACAAGACGTCGGGCACCGCGCCCGGCGGCGTCGTGCAGGTGGACGGCATGCACGATCCCCGGCTCGACGCGATCCTGCCGGAGGACGCGCTGGCGCTGCTTCGCGAGGAAGGCGAGCTTGCCCGCGAAGCCTATCCGGACTTCGATCTCGACGCGTTCCGCAACGGGGATCTCACGCCTGTGTTCTTCGGCTCGGCCCTGCGCGAATTCGGCGTCGATCGCCTGCTCGCGGGCCTTAGCGACTTCGCGCCGCCGCCCGGCGCCCAGCCGGCGCGCGGCGGTTCTGTGTCGCCGGACGAGCCGCGTTGCTCCGGCTTCATCTTCAAGGTCCAAGCCAATATGGACCCCAACCACCGCGACCGCATCGCTTTCATGCGGGTCTGCTCGGGTAGCCTGAAGCGCGGCATGAAGCTGACCAATGGCCGGCTCGGCAAGGCGATGTCGATCCAGAACCCGATCACCTTCTTCGCCCGCGACCGGGAGTTGGCCGAGCTTGCCCGCCCGGGCGACATCGTCGGAATCCCCAACCACGGCACGCTTCGGGTCGGCGACACGCTTTCGGAGAAAGGCGACGTCGCCTTCACCGGCCTCCCCGATTTCGCCCCCGAAGAGCTCCGCCGCGTGCGCCTCGACGATCCGATGAAGTCCAAGCAGATGCGCAAGGGTCTGCAGGATTTGGCGGAAGAAGGCGTGATCCGGATCTTCAAGCCGTCGATCGGCTCCAACTGGATCGTCGGCGTCGTCGGCCTGCTGCAGCTCGACGTCATGGCGACGCGCATGGAAGCCGAATATTCGCTCAAGATCGGCTTCGAGGCCTCGCCCTACGAAGTCGCCCGCTGGGTCAGCTCGGACGAGCCCGCCGAATTGAAGCGCCTGATGGAGACCCACCGCTCCTCCATGGCCGAGGACGCCGACGGCGAACCGGTGCTGATGATGCGCAACGCATGGGAAATGGGCCGCTTCGAGCAGGAATGGCCAAAGGTGCGCTTCGCCAATGTGCGGGAGCGGCATTGATCTGAAGCACACCGAACTTGGAGTTTGTTAAACGGCTCTTTAAGCCTGTTGCAGCATAACCGACGCTCTTCTCCGAGGAGCTTCGCTTGGCCGCTTCCCTTTCCCGCATGTGCACCGGCTGCCGCGATGGCGCGGCGCTGGTTTTTGATTTCTCGATGGCCTTTCAGCCGATCGTCGACATGGAGACCTTGGAGCCCTTCGCCTATGAGGCGCTGGTTCGTGGCCCGGACGGAGAGCCGGCGGGAGATGTCCTTGGCCGGGTGACGGCGGAGAACCGCTACGCGTTCGACCAGAAGTGCCGGGTCAAGGCGATCGAGACTGCGGTGCGGGTGGGGTTGCTCGACACGGGTGCGCGGCTGTCGATCAACTTTCTGCCCAACGCAGTCTATTCACCCAAGGCGTGCATCCAGCTGACGCTCAAGACGGCCGCGGCGACGGGCCTCCCGACGGATCGGCTGATCTTCGAGTTCACCGAAAACGAGCAGATGGCCGATCCCGCCCATGTTGCGGACATCGTTCATTCCTATAAGCAGATGGGCTTCGGCACCGCGCTCGACGATTTCGGGGCGGGCCATGCGGGCTTGAACCTGCTTGCCCGGTTTCAGCCGGAGATCATCAAGATCGACATGGAGCTGATTCGCGGCATCGAGGCGAGCCTTGCCCGGCGGGTGATCGTCGAGGGTATCGCCCGGATGTGCGGCAAGCTTGGCATCACCCTCATTGCCGAAGGCGTGGAGACGGAGGCGGAGCTTGCGGCGCTGCGCGATCTCGGCATCCGCTATGTGCAGGGTTATCTGCTCGCCCGGCCTGCCTTCGAGGCGCTGCCGGCGATCGCGCCCGTGGCGGGGATCATTGCTCGGCGTGCCTTTGGCTGACGCGGGTGCGGCCATAACCTAAGTTAGTGCCGCTCCGGAACGGAAGCGCCTGCCCTGCGCTTCTTGGGGCATGACCATCACCGCAATTGCCATCAACTGCACCCTCAAGTCCAAGCCGGGCGAGGAAAGCTCCACCGACAAGATGATCGGCGTCGTCGCCGACGCGCTCGCGGTTCATGGCGTGAAGCTGGCCGAGACGATCCGGCTTGCCGAGCACAATATCAAGCCGGGCGTTACCTCCGACGAGGGGCCGGGCGACGACTGGCCGGACATCCGGCGCCGGATCCTGGAACACGACATCCTGATCTTCGGGACGCCGATCTGGCTCGGGCAGATGTCGAGCGTGGCCAAGAGGGTGCTGGAGAGGATGGACGCCTTTCTGGGGGAAACCGATGAGCGTGGGCGGATGCCGAGCTTCGGAAAGCTCGCAGTCGCAGCGATTGTGGGCAATGAGGATGGCGGCCACAACGTTACCGCCGACCTGTTCCAGGGGCTGAACGACGAAGGCTGGACCATCCCCGCGGGGGCCGCCTGCTATTGGGTGGGCGAGGCGATGGGCAAGATCGACTTCAAGGATCTGCCCGAGGTGCCGGACAAGGTTATGGAGACAGCGAAGATGCTGGCGTCAAACGCGGCGCATCTGGCGGGGCTGCTCAAGGCGCACGCCTATCCCGGTGTGGAGCAGAACGACGGCGCCTGAACCGCTAATCCCTTGCTCCGCCCGGCGGCGCTGGCCATCGTGCCGCATCGATTGAAAGGGCAGGCATGAAGACCACTTTGCTGAAGCTGGCGGCGGCGATCGCGCTCGCCGCGCCGGGCATCGCTGCGGCGCAAACGCCGGAAGGCAAGTCGATCACGATCGGCACCTCGTTCGCCCTGCCGTCCGCCATTCTCGGCGAGGCGCGCGAGATCAACGTCCACCTTCCCGCCAGCTACGCGGACACCAAGGAGGTGCGCAGCTACCCGGTGCTGTACGTGCTGGACGGCGGCGTCGATCAGGATTTCACCCACATCGCCGGCATTGCCCAGCATGGCGAGATGAGCTGGACGTTCGACGACCTGATCGTCGTGGGCATCTCCACCAAAAAGCGCATCTGGGAACTGACCACGCCGACGCTCGACGAGCGCTACAGCGCCTATTTTCAGGCCAATGGCGAATCGGCGAAGGTTGCCGGCGGGGGCGGCTCGATCGAGTTCCGGCGCCACATCGCCGAGGAGGTGATCCCCTATATCGAGAAGACCTACCGCACCAATGACAGGCGCGTGGTGATGGGAGAGTCGCTGGCCGGCCTGTTCGTTGTCGACACGCTGCTCAGGCAACCAGCCTTGTTCAACGATTATGTCGCGATCAGCCCGAGCTTGTGGTGGAACCGCGAGGAGCTCGGCAACCGGGCAGCCGAGATGTTGAAGCGGCGGGATTATGCGGGGCGACGGTTGTACCTGACGCTCGGTGCCGAAGGCGGGACGATGGGACGTGCGGTCGGCAACTTCGTGGCGGCGCTGAAATCGCCGGCGGCGGGCGCTCTGAAGTGGACCTTTGTTGACCGCGGCAATTCGGAGCATCACGGCAGCATCTACCACGCCGCCGCGCTCGACGCGCTTCGCACCCTTTATCCGCAGCCGTGGCGGCCGGGCGTGCCTTATCCGTGGTTCCACATCGGCCCGGTGAAGCCGCTCAGCGCCGCTGCCGAAGCGGACCGCAAAATCCCGTGCACCGCCGCGCGTGCGAAGCGCGCGACCTTCGCCGAGATCAACCGGGCCCCCGAAAAGTGGGATGCGTTCTGTGTGCTGACGCCGCTGGGCGAGGCGCCGGAGCCGAGGCTCCGGTCCGCGAACTGGTTCGCCCCGGAGCCGAAGTAACGGCTTAGAACGCCTCCGCGGGGAGGGCCATCAGCGTGTCGGCGCCGGCTTCAAGCTTGCGGCGCAGGCTGCCCGTTTCCGGGAGCACGCGTTCGGCGAAGAAGCGGGCGGTGATCAGCTTGGCTTCGTGGAAGGCGGCGTCTTCCGAGCCTTCACGCAACGCCTTGGTGCTGGCCTGGACCATGCGCAGCCACATCAGGCCGAGGCCGACATGGCCCATCAGCGTCATGTACGGATAGGCCGCTGCGCCGGCGTTGTTGGGGTTGGCCATGCCGTTCTGCATCAGCCACATGGTCGCGGTCTGGAGATCGGCGACGGCTTTCTCGAGCGCGCCGGCAAAGGGCTGGATGCTGTCCTCGTTCTTGGCGGCGCCGATTTCCTCGGCAAGGATGCGGAACAGGGCCTGGATGGCGCGGCCGCCGTTGGCGCCCAATTTGCGGCCGACGAGGTCGAGCGCCTGGATGCCGTTGGTGCCTTCGTAGATCTGGGCGATGCGGGCGTCGCGGACGAACTGGTCCATGCCCCATTCGCGGATGTAGCCGTGGCCGCCGTAGATCTGCTGGGCGTTGACCGCGGTCTCGAAGCCCTTGTCGGTGAGATAACCCTTTATCACCGGGGTAAGCAGGCCGAGCAGGTCCGACGCGGCTTCGCGCTCCTCCTCCGTCGCCGCCTTGCGGCTGATGTCGACCTGGAGCGCGCCCCACAGCACGAAGGCGCGCGAGCCTTCGTTGAACGCCTTGGCTTCCATCAGCATGCGGCGCACGTCCGGGTGGACGATGATCGCGTCGGCCTTTGCGCTAGGATCGCGCTGGTCGGGGACGAGGGCGCGGCCCTGGCGGCGGTCCTTGGCGTAGGTGACGGCGTTCTGATAGGCGACCTCGCCCTGGGCCAAGCCCTGGAGGCCGACGCCGAGACGCGCGGCGTTCATCATGATGAACATGGCGGCGAGACCCTTTTCCGGCTCGCCGACGAGATAACCGGTCGCCTCGTCATAGTTCATCACGCAGGTCGAGTTGCCATGAATGCCCATCTTGTGCTCGATCGAACCGCAGACGGCGCCGTTGCGCTCACCCAAGGAACCATCCTGGTTCACGATGAACTTCGGTACGATGAACAGGGAGATGCCCTTCACCGTGTCCGGCGCGCCGGCGATCTTGGCGAGGACGAGGTGGATGATGTTGTCGGAAAGGTCGTGCTCTCCGCTCGAGATGAAGATCTTGGTGCCGCTGATCTTGTAACTTCCGTCCGCCTGCGGATCGGCCTTGGTCTTGAGCAGGCCGAGATCCGTGCCGCAATGCGGCTCGGTCAAGTTCATGGTGCCGGTCCAGCGGCCCGCGATCATGTTGGGCAGGTAGAGCGCCTTCTGCTCGTCCGAGCCCTTGACCAGGATCGACGCGATCGCGCCCTGGGTGAGGCCGTGATACATTTCGAACGCCTGGTTGGCGGAGAGCAGGTACTCGCTGACCGCCGTGCCGATCACCTGCGGCAGGCCCTGGCCGCCGAATTCCTCGGGCGCGGTGAGGGTCGTCCAGCCGCCTTCGCAGAACTGGTTGTAAGCGTCCTTGAAGCCGGCGGGGGTGGTGACGGAGCCGTCCGCGTGACGGGTGCAGCCTTCCTCGTCACCGCTGCGGTTCAATGGCGCGAGCACCTCGGCGGCGAAGCGACCGCCTTCGGAGAGGATCGCCTCGATCAGATCGGGGGTCGCGTTCTCGAAGCCCGGAAGGTTCGAATAGCGGTCGAGCCCGAGCACGTGCTGCAACACATATTGCGTTTCGCGGACCGGGGCGGTGTAGCTCGGCATAAGGTGTTCCTCGTCGCTATTTCGGAAATGTGCGGTGGTTATTCGGAGGCGTCGCCGACCTTGTCGACGAAGCGCTGGAGCTCGGCGATCGCCTCCTCGATGTCCTGCTGCTGCTTTTGCAGAAGGGCGATTCGGCTTCGGCATTTCTCAAGCGTCACGCGGCGCTGTTCGGCGCGGTTGTCGCCAAGATCGTACAGATCGATCATTTCGCGAATTTCGGCCAGGCTGAAGCCGACGCGCTTGCCGCGCAGGATCCAGGCCAGGCGGGCGCGGTCGCGGCCGGAGTAAATCCGGGCAAGGCCGCGCCGCTCCGGCGCGATCAGGCCTTCGTCCTCGTAGAAGCGAAGCGCCCTGGGTGTAACGGCGAACTCCTCGCACAGGTCGCTGATCGTGAAGCTGTCGGCCGTTGCGGCAGGAGCGTCGAAATCGGCGGTGGGCGAGATATCGGGCATGGCCTCGCCTCTAGGCCTGCCTTACCTTTACGTCAACGGCAGGTGCTCAGCCTTTGGCGGGCGCATCGCACAAGGGCTCGTCCACGACGTCACGGGCCTTCAAGGCGTCCGCCTCGGTGTTGCCGCTTCGAGCGAGGCTGATGCCGGTCATCGCGACGTTCTTGCCGCAATAATAAGCGCAGCCCTCGGGCACCTTGCCGGCGAGGCGGATGGCGTTGCCTTCGATGGCCGCGTCCACCGTGCAGCTTCGATCCCCTGCCATGACGAGGGTGAGCTTGCTGCCCTTGCGCTCCACCGTGCCGGCGCCGGAGCAGGCGTGCATGTTCGCACCCCAGATGTTGAGGCCGAAGCGGGCGGCGCCCCCGCCGCGCTGGATGATGCACAACTGGCTGGGCAGCCCGCCGGACTTGAGTTCGTACAAGCCGGTGAGGCTGTCCGAGGCTCCAATCGGCTTTGCCGGGTCCGCACCGCCGCCCGAACCCTGTGCGGAAGGGCTCGCTTGATTGCCTTTGTCCTCCCCTCCCCCACCACAAGCGGTGACGAGCAAGGCGGCGACCAGGAGCGGGAATTTCTTCATCACGATTCTTTCTGTGGCAGCCGGCATCGGTTCACACAAGAATCGTCACGGGGCGAGCCGTTCCATAATCCACATCAATTCACGTGCCGCGGGGCGACAAATGCCGGCCTCCTGCCTATATGACGCCGGGGCAACGGTTTCTTTCTGGGCGGGGCGACGACGTGAACATGCTGACGACTCATCCCTTTGACGACGACAAGCTGCGCGAGGAATGCGGCGTGTTCGGCATCTGGGGCGCGGAAAGCGCGTCGGCGGTGACCGCGCTCGGCCTCCACGCCCTTCAGCACCGCGGCCAGGAAGCGGCCGGCATCACCACCTGGGACAATCGCGCCTTTCACTCGCACCGGGCGATGGGGCATGTGGCGGGCAATTTCGACAAGGATGAGATCATCCGCCAACTCGCCGGCCAGGCGGGGATCGGCCATGTCCGCTATTCCACCACCGGCGAGACGGCGCTCCGCAACGTGCAGCCGCTGTTCGCGGAGCTGGCCAGCGGCGGCTTCGCGGTGGCGCACAACGGCAATATCTCGAACGCCGCCAAGATCCGGCGCGAGCTCAACCGGCGCGGCTCGATCTTCCAGTCGACGTCCGACACCGAAGTGATCATCCACCTCGTTGCGACCTCCACCTACCGGACTTTGCTCGACCGCTTCATCGATGCGCTGAAGCAGGTCGAAGGCGCCTACTCGCTGGTCTGCCTCACCGCCGAGGGGATGATCGCCTGCCGCGACCCGCTCGGCATCCGCCCGCTGGTGATGGGCAAGCTCGGCGACGCCTACATCTTCGCCTCGGAAACGGTTGCGCTGGACGTGGTCGGCGCCACCTATCTGCGCTCGGTGGAGCCGGGCGAGATGATCATCGTTTCCGAAAAGGGCCTGCGCTCGCACCGGCCGTTCGCGGCGGTTCGGCCCAGGCCGTGCATTTTCGAGCATGTCTATTTCTCGAGGCCGGACAGCATCGTCGACGGATCGTCGGTCTATTCGGTGCGCAAGCAGATCGGCGCCGAGCTTGCCCGCGAGAACCCGGTGGAGGCGGATTATTGCGTGCCGGTGCCCGATTCGGGCGTGCCCGCGGCGATCGGCTATGCCCAGGAAAGCGGCATTCCCTTCGAGCTCGGCATCATCCGCTCGCACTATGTCGGGCGGACGTTCATCCAGCCGGGCGACGCGGTCCGCCACCTTGGCGTCAAGCTCAAGCACAATGCCAATTCGGCGCTGATCAAGGGCAAGCGCATTGTGCTGATCGACGATTCGATCGTGCGCGGCACCACCAGCCTCAAGATCGTGCAGATGCTGCGCGAGGCGGGCGCCCGCGAGGTGCATATGCGCATCGCCTCGCCGCCGACCCGGCACAGCTGCTTCTACGGCGTGGACACGCCCGAGCGGAAGAAGCTGCTCGCCGCGCAGATGAACGTCGCGGAGATGAACGCCTACATCAAGGCGGACAGCCTGGCATTCGTGTCGATCGAGGGCCTGTACCGCGCCGCCGGCGAGGAGGTGCGCGAGGATGCGCACCCCCAATATTGCGACGCCTGCTTCACGGGCGCCTATCCGACCCGGCTCACCGATCAGGAAGAATCGGAGCCGGTGGACCAGCTCTCCCTCATCGAAGAGCGCTACGCCTAGCCAAAGCGCACCTGCGCTTTTAGGGGAAACCAACGGACTCGTTCGTCCCGAGCGAAGTCGAGGGGCGCTGCTCCGAGTCCGTGCCCCCGCCCCTCGACTTCGCTCGGGACGAACGGAGTTTGTGAATTGTCTGACCGTTTTCTGGAAGGGCGCCTTGCCCTGGTTACCGGCGCGAGCCGCGGGATTGGCGCGGCAACGGCCGAGACGCTTGCCGCCGCCGGCGCGCATGTGATTCTCACCGCCCGCACCTCGGGCGCGCTTGAGGAGGTTGAGGACCGCATCCACCAGGTCGGCGGAAGCGCCACGATTGCACCGCTCGACCTTACGGAGAGCGACAGCATCGCGCGTCTGGCCGCGGCGATCTCCGGGCGCTGGGAGGCGCTGGACGTCATGGTGCTGAACGCCGCGACGCTTGGCAGCCTCACACCCGTGGCGGCGATCGACGGCAAGGAGTTCAACCGCGTGCTGACCCTGAACGTGCTCGCCAACCAGGCGCTGATTGCCGCCTTCGATCCGCTGCTTCGGCAAAGCACGGCCGGGCGGCTGCTTGCGGTTACGTCGAGCGTCGGCGCTCGGCCGCGCGCTTATTGGGGCGCCTATGGCGCGTCCAAGGCCGCGCTCGAGACCTTGGTGCTGAGCTATGCCGAGGAAGTGCGCAACCTGTCGCCGGTAAAGGTCGCGATCGTCGATCCGGGCGCCACCGCCACCACCATGCGCGCCCGCGCCTTCCCCGGCGAGGACCCAGCGACCTTGAAGCCGCCGGTCGCCGTAGCCGAGGCAATTGCCGCCCTCCTCCGGCGCGACTTCGACAGTGGGGAGCGGCTGGACGTTCGCTAGCCGGCGCGGGCGCGGGCCAGCATCCGCGCCATGCTCGCGCGGCGGACGCTGGGCGGGCGGACCGAGTCGAACAGCTTGCCGCCGGCCAGAAAGATCGTGCCCGTGCAGGCCGCGAAGAGCAGCCAGCCCCCCGTGCCGGGATATTGATCGAGATAGGCATAGCCCCTGGTCACCGCGCCCACGGCGAGGGCGTAGATGACGGCGCAGGCTTCAATGCGGGTCTTTATGGTGAAGAGACGCTTAAGCTTGGTGAACATGCTGTTAGGGAAAGCAAAAGCCGGGCCAATCGCGGAAATCCGCGAGTCGCGGCGCGAGACGGTTAGCGGGTTGTAAACCACGCCGACGTTTTAGGGCGTTTCTCACTTTGTCATGCCGGACTTGATCCGGCATCCACCTTCTTTTCTGGAGTAGGCAAGAAGGAAGAAGGTGGACCCCGGATCAAGTCCGGGGTGACGGTTTGGGGTGGTCCGACGGTGCCGGCTGAGGACTAAACGTCGAGTTCGATCCACGTCGGGGCGTGGTCGCTGGCGCCTTCCTTGCCGCGGGTGTCGCGGTCCACGCCGGCGGCTTTCAGGGCCGGCGCGGCGGCGGGGTTGAGCAGCAGGTGGTCGATGCGGATGCCGGCGTTGCGGGCGAAAGCGTTGCGCCAATAGTCGAAGAAGGTGAAGATCGTCTCGTCCGGGTGAAAGGTGCGCAGCGAGTCGGTCCAGCCCTGGTCGAGCAGGCGGAAGAAGGCGGCGCGCGGTTCCGGCTGGAACAGGGCGTCGTCCGTCCAGCGCTCCGGCTTGTAGGCGTCCGCATCGGTCGGGATGACGTTGTAGTCCCCGGCAAGCACCACGGGATTGTCGAGGGCGATGAGCTTGAGCGCATGGGCGTGGAGCCGCTCCATCCAGGCGAGCTTGTAGTCGAACTTGGGCCCGGGATGGGGATTGCCGTTGGGGGCGTAGAGGCAGCCGATCAGCACGCCGTTCACCGCCGCTTCCAGGTAGCGCGACTGCCCGTCCCCGGGATCGCCCGGCAGGCCGCGGGCGGTTTCCACCGGCTCGCAGCCGCGGGCAAGGATGGCGACACCGTTCCAGCGCGGCTGCCCCTGCCAGATCGCGCCGTAGCCGGCCTTCTCGATCGCGGCGGCGGGGAATTTTTCGTCCGGCGCCTTCAGTTCCTGGAGGCAGGCGACGTCGGGCTGCGTCTCGTCCAGCCATTCGAGCAACCGTTCCAGCCGCCCGTTGACTCCGTTGACGTTGAAGGTCGCGATCCTCACCGCACCGCCCTGCGAACCCGGGGGGGTTGGCCTGGTCTGTAGACCCACTCGGTATGTCCCTTGAGCTGCTCGGGGTAGAAATAGACTTCCCGCAGGTTGCCGGTGGCGTAGCGCCCGGCCTGGTCGTTGAAGTGCGGAGATGTGGGATCGCCGCTTTCGCCGCCGGCGGTGACCGCCACCGCGTGGACCCTGGGGCCGAACTCCACCACGGCCACGAAGCTGTTGCCGCTGGTTCCGTACCAGCGCTTGCTGCCGCCGCGCGGCGCGGCGCCGAAGGAGGCGAGCGAGCCCCAGCGCGCTGAGGAGAAGCCGACCGGGATGCTGGGGCCGGCATCGCTGAACGGATGAACGATGTCGCCGGTGAGGCGCTGGAAGCGATTCACCTCACCCCACGGAACGTTCCAGCGGCCGAAATCGGCCTCCAGCCGACCGACCATCGCGGCAAGCGCTTCGAGCTTCACTTTCGGCGGCGCCTCGTCGATCTGGCGGTAGGTGCCGCTTGCTTCGTCCCATTCGATGGCCTTGATCCGACGCCACATTTCGTCGCCCCAGAACATGGCAAGGGTGTTGGGCACCGACTGAGCGCTCCAGCGGTAATCCCAGCTGCGCAGGGCCGCGACCGGCCCCTCCAGCCGCCGCTTGAGCGGAGAAGCGGCGGGGAGCGCGTCATAGTCGCGGACAAGGCCGGGGATCAGCTGCGCGAAGGCGGGCTGGTAGCTGTCGTAGGCGGCGGCGCGCAGCGTCTCGACGGAGAAGTCCTTGCGGCTGCCGAGTACCTGCTGGGCGTGGACCCCGCGCGGGTTTTCGCCGAACGTATCCATGTAGCGCGGGAACGCCGCGGGCTTGTGGCTGTAGGGGCCGGCGGCGGAATAAGGCCAGTTGTTGGTGTTCTGGATCCACCCGTTGGGCGGATTGAGCAGGTTGGGCGCTTCGCCGAGCGCGTGGAGACCGCGCCAGTCGGTGCGCGGGTCGGAGCCGTCCACCGGCCTGGTGTAGTCGAAGCGGTCGTCGCGCACCGGGATGAAGTGGGGGTGGTGGTAGGCGATATTGCCCCTGGCATCCGCGAAGATGGTGTTGTTGGACGAGTTCGCCTTGAATTCGGCGACCTTCACGAAGCCTTGGTAGTCCGCCACCTTGGTGCGCAGATAGCTTTGCTGGAGCGCTTCGACGGGCTTGTGCATCATTGCGAAGGCGACCCACTTGCCGCCCTCCCCTCGCACCACCGGGCCGTGGTGGGTGCGGTAGGTTTCGAACGTTCGGCTTGCCATC
>DASWMM010000335.1:0-2868 GCA_036399755.1 Allosphingosinicella sp. | reverse complement strand
GCGCTGGTCCACCTGCTGGGCGCGCGGCTCGATTTTCTGCGCACCTTGCCGCGAAGCATCTGGCTGTCCGCCGCCGGCGGCGTGTCGGTGGCTTATGTCTTCGTCCACATCCTGCCCGATCTCGCCGCCCACCAGCGCAAGGTGGAGGAAGGCGGCTTCCTTGTCTCGATCGAGGGCCATGTCTGGCTGCTCGCTTTGGCCGGCCTTGCCGCGTTCTACGGGCTGGAGCGGCTTGCCCGGCAGGGGCCCCGCGATACCGGCGTGTTCTGGATCCACCTCGGTTCGTTCGCGATCTACAATCTGCTGATCGGCTATCTGCTCGTTCACCGGGAGGAGAGCGGCGGGCTGTTCTTCTACGCGGCGGCGCTTGGGCTGCACTTCCTGGTCAACGACCAGGGGCTGCGCGAGCATCATGGCGAGGCCTATCACCGCGCCCGCTGGGTGCTCGGCGCCGCGCCGCTGGTGGGATGGGGCCTTGGAGTCGCCTTTGCGCTTCCCCCGATCGCGATCACCGCCTTGTTCGGGTTCCTGGCCGGCGGGATCATCCTGAACGTGCTCAAGGAAGAGCTGCCCGAAGACCGCGAAAGCCGCTTCGCCGCCTTTGCCGCAGGCGCTGCCGGCTATGCCGCGCTGCTGCTCGCGGCTGGGTAGGGCGCGCAGGGCCAGCCAAACCGTCATTCCCGCGAAAGCGGGAATCCCGCTTCTTCTTTTTGGTGCGGAGAGAAAGAAGAAGCGGGACCCCCGCTTTCGCGGGGGTGACGGGCTGTGGCTTGTGGCGGCTGGGCGGGCGAAGCGCGACCGGAGGCGGGTGCTTCCCACGTCCCCCCAAGTGCCCCGCCCAATTTGCTATTTCGGCGCCACCGGCCTACAGGGAGGTCTGCTACTAGTCGCAACTTGACGGTCTTTGGCGCTTTGCGGCTCCTTTTTCCTTCTCTCGCCTCTCCTAGCTCGGGGGGCCGATTGGCGGCCCGCCACAGAAGGAAAACTCTCATGACTATCGGTGTCGTAAAGTTCTTTAACGCCGACAAGGGCTACGGTTTCATTCAGCCTGAGGGCGGCGGCAACGACGCGTTCGTGCACATCAGCGCGGTTCAGGCCGCCGGCATGATGACGCTCGATCGCGATCAGCGCGTGTCCTACGAGCTCGAGACGGATCGCCGCGGCAAGACCAGCGCGGTCAATCTCCAGTCCGCTTAAGGGACTGAACAGATGGGCGGGGGTCTTGCGGCCTCCGCCTATTTTCTTAAAAAGCACATGGCCGGGGGGCCTGTAGGAGAAACCGCCGAATGTCCGCCCAGCATGATTTCTACGCAGCCCGCGCCGCCGAAGCCCGAGTCGATGCCGACAAGGCGACCTTGGACAACGTCCGCGAACGCTGCATCCGCGCCGCCGAGGCCTGGGAAGCCATGGCCGCCCGCGCGCACCGCGGCGACGTTGCCCGCGCCAAGCTCGCCGCCGAAAAGGCCGACGCTTTGCCGGCGCCGCTGGCCCACTCCGCTTAAACAGAGCCGAGGCGTCCAAGACGCGCCCGAGCAGTAATCAAGCAACCCATCGCCCAGACCGGCCGCACTCTATTCGGGTAGCGGCCCGTCGGGCAGGTCCACCGCTTCGGTGAACTGGATCGTGGCGAGCAGCTCGCCGCCTTCATCGGTTACTTCCACACGGCCGCGCAGATCCGCCTGGCCGTGCTTCACTTCATCGCTGACGATCGATCGGATGTCGCGGATCGCCTCGGTGCGCGCTTGGTCCAGAGTGGCGAGTTCGCGCCCTTCCTCGTCCGGAGTGAAGCCGTTTCCGTTGCGGATATTGAAAAAGAACAGGGCCATGCCGCAGCAAACGCTGCGGCGGCGTGGAAGGTTCAGACGCTATCGGCGGACGAAACCGGCGGCTGCGGCGCTTCACGGGCCGCCGCTGCATCGGCCTTGCGATCGTAATCGTCGGCCATCGCGTTGAGCGAGGCGGCAACGTCCCTGGTGCTCACGCCGCGCGACATGCACCGGCATTGTGCCGCAAGTGCCCGAAGCGAGGTCGAATCGTCCGATTGCACCGATAATTCCTGCTCAGGCTTCCGGAGCCCCCGCCGCCGCAATGCGAAGCATCCGGACTGGGTTAACATCTTGATATGGATTAAAGTTGCAGCGCGCCAGCCTTGCCGGGCGAGTTGTGACGTAATTATTTCAGCCGACGATCCGAACGGCATCGCGAAAGACGATCCGGGCGACCGGGGCGCCGCTTTCGTCTTCCACGTCAATTCGGTGATCGAGGTGAACGGTGCCGCGCTTGACGGCGTCGCAGATCATCGAGCGGGCGCCGGCGATCGCCGCCTGCCGCGCCGCTTCGGCATCTTCTAGCTCCAGGCCTTCGCCGTCGCGAAAGACGTCGTCATCATGGACGTGAAAATAAAAACGGGGCACGCTTACACACCTTTGGATCGGTAAAAGGTAAGTCGATTTACCCTGTTGCGCGCCGCCTCGCCATTACCTGACGCGACAGCCGCGTGACTGATCCAGATCAGTCGCCTTTCCGATGGGCGAGGTGGAGGTAATTGGGGTTGAAGCCGGCGAGCTTCTCCAGTCCCGGATAATCGAGGATCTGGAGCGCGCCGTTTTTCAGCGCGATCAGCTTGTCGGCGCGGAGGCGCTGAAGCACCCGGTTGATATGCACCGCCGTAAGGCCGAGGGCGTCGCCAAGCTCTTCCTGGGTAAGGGGAAGCTCGAACTGGTGGTCGGTGGTCAGGCCGATATTCTTCATCCGCACATAGAGTTCGCACAATAAGTGGCCGACCGCTTCGGCGGCGTCGCGGCGGCCGATGTTGACGATCCAGGCGCGCAGGATCGCCTCGTCAACCAGGGTTGCCCACCAGAAGGC
>DASWMM010000334.1:0-9409 GCA_036399755.1 Allosphingosinicella sp. | reverse complement strand
GATCAGGGCCGCCCAGGCATCGTTGTACAGGAACAGGAGCTCGGGCCCCCAGCAGACCGCCGTCGCGCTCGGCGAGCGCAGGCAGATCGACAGCGCCGAGCGCAGCGACTGCGGCCAGCTGTGGATCGGGCCAAGCGCGGTCGCCTCCCAACCGTGGCCGCGGATCAGCGCGCTCATCTCGCCGCCGCCTTCCAGAAAGGCGCGGAACTCAGGCACGGAGAGTGGCCAAGCGGGTGATCGTCACGGTCGCGTCCCCTGAACCGCTAAGCGGGCGCAGGCAAGGGCGGAAAAAAGCGAAGCCGCGACGAGCTGTCCCAGCGTGCCCGTGCGCCCGCAGCCTTACTGGCTGTTCACACTGCTGTTGGCGTCGGCGGCGCCGTTCCCCGCCGCGTCGTTGCGGTCCAGCCTGTTGCCGGCGGCATCGACTCCGCTTTCCACCGCATTGGCGGCGTCGTCGGCGACATTTTCGGCACCGGCGGCGGCCTTCTCGGCAAGGTTCCCGACATCGGATGCGGCACCTTCCGCGGCGGCGGCGATGTTCTCGTCGGCCTGGCCTTCGCAGGCGCCAAGCCCAAGCACCGCCACGGCGGCCACGGCGAGTTTCACGATGCTCTTCATGATTGCTTCCCCTCCTCATGCACCCCGCTGTCGCGAGGCGCAGTGAAAGAACCTGCAGCGCCCCGGGAAGGTTCCGCCTCCGTTACATCCCACCGCGGCCGGGAGACGAAGCGGCACCCGCACGCACAACCCCGCACGCCCGCCTGAACCGCCGATACGGCCTTTTTCCCGTAGGAACGGGGTGCGCCGTCCGCTTGTTCTACCGAGTGCCCGCCGCACCTTCCCGGCACGAAGCCGCACCACCCGCGGCAGCACCGCGGAAGACACGAACGGGCGGGATATCGCCGGAGACACGGATGACCGACGCCAGCCTTGAACATATGCTCGACCTCCTGGAGGTCCGGCTCGACGCCTTTGCGGTGTGCGAAATCGCGGAAGGCTGGCGGCTCGCCTGTCCGCCGATGGACGGCATCCTCGTCCACTTCGTGCTTGCCGGTGAAGGCGTGTTGCGCTGCGAGCGCGGCGACGTGCCGCTGCGCCCCGGCACCATGGTGGTCGTGCCCCAGGGCCTCGCCAAGATGCTCGACGGCCCGGGCCTGCCGGTCCACACCGCCGACATGTCCTCCTCCTGCCCGCTGCCGCAGGGCATGGTGAAGTTCCGCGCCGGCCATGCGGAAGGCGGCCTGGTCCTCGGCTGCGCCGCCGTCACCGCGTCGGCCGGCGAAGGCTACGGCCTGTTCGACCACCTTGCCGAGCCGCTCGCCGAAGCCGCGCCGGACGAGGCGCCCGCCTTGCTGTTCGGGGCGATGGTGCGCGAGCTTGCGCGGCCCGGCCTCGGCACCCGCGCCCTTGTCGGCGCGCTGATGAAGCAGATCCTCGTCCTCCTTCTGCGCAGCCATGTCCGCCGCCACGGCGCAAGCTCGCCGCTCTACATGCCGCTGATGCACCCGCAGCTCGGCCGCGCGCTGGTCGCCATCGTCGGCCGCCCGCATGACGAGCACAGCGTTGAAAGCCTCGCCCGTCTCTGCGGCATGAGCCGCTCGCGCTTCAGTCACCATTTCACCGCCACCTACGGCCGAAGCCCGATGGCCTTCGTCCAGGTTGCCCGCCTGCGCGCCGGCGCCCGATTGCTAAAAAGCACCCGAATGCCGGTGAAGGCGATCTCCGCCACCGTCGGCTATGCAAGCCGAAGCCATTTCTCCCGCGCCTTTCGCGCAGAATACGGCCTTGATCCGTCCGCCTACCGCGGCGACCCCGCGCCCGGGGCGCAGGCGCAGATCGAGATCGTCGCGGCGGAATAGCCGCCCTCGCTTTGCCACACTGGAAACAACAAAAGGCAAAGCGCGGCACATAGCAGCCAAGCGGCGGCGGTAATTCCCTCTCACGGCCAATCCCGGCCGCGAAGAAGGGGCGGGCTCCCAAGGCCCGCAAGCGACGACCGCCATGACCATCGCCCGCCTTGCCATCGTCCGCAGCGCCGCCGCCCTGCTCGCTTGTGCCGCGCTTCCCCCCGCCGCGCCGGTCGCCTCCGCCACCCCCGTAGCGGAGCCGGACATGGTTGAAGCCGTTGCCGCGCCGGCACCCGCACTCGCGCCCGCGCCCGAACCGCTCCCGGCCTTCGAGGAACCCGAACTCGCCCCCGGCGAATTCGTCTGGAAGCCGGAGCGGGCCGGGGCCGGGCCGGTGGAGATCGTCGTCTCCATCCCCCTCCAGCGCGCCTACGTGTATCGCGGCGGCACTTTGATCGCCGTTTCCACCGTATCGACCGGCAAGAAAGGCCACCGCACCCCCACCGGCACCTTTCCGATCCTGCAAAAGCGCCCGAAGCACTTCTCCAGCCTCTACAACGACGCGCCGATGCCGTTCATGCAGCGCCTCACCTGGGACGGCATCGCCCTCCATGCCGGGCAGATCCCCGGCCACCCCGCCTCGCACGGCTGCGTCCGCCTGCCGCTTGCTTTCGCCAAGCACCTGTTCGGAGTCACCAAGATCGGCGCCACGGTGCACATCGTTCCCCAATCGCCTTCCGCCAACGAAGCCCTCGCCATGGCCAAGGGCGGTGGCGCCTACACCGGAATGGGCGGCCCGCTGGAGGAGCTCGACGCGCCGGACGATAAATAATCGCACCTTCGCCCCCCTAGCGCCGCCCTTCTTCTTGCCCTGCGGCGGCGTTCGCACTAATCACCCGCCATGCACGGCCGCTCCGCGAAGGGGCGGCCCTTATTGTTTGTGGAGACGATCCGTGGCCCAGCCGCTCATGCCCCATGCCACCGCGTCCTGGCTGGTCGATAACACCGCTTTGACGTTTGAGCAGATTGCCGAATTCTGCGGCCTGCACATTCTGGAAATCCAGGCGATCGCCGACGACACCGCGGCCACCAAGCTGACGGGCCGCGATCCGATTCGCGCCGGCGAGCTCAATCAGGAGGAGATCAACCTCGGCCAGGACGATCCCGATTACCGCCTCCGCCTGCTCAAGGAGCCGGAAGGCGCCCGCCGCTCCAAGGGACCGCGCTACACGCCGGTTTCCAAGCGCCAGGACAAGCCGGACGGCATTGCCTGGATCATCCGCAACCATCCGGAAGTGACCGACGGCCAGATTTCCAAGCTGATCGGCACCACCCGCACCACCATCGCCGCGATCCGCGACCGCAGTCATTGGAACATCGCCAACATCCAGCCCAAGGATCCGGTGACCCTCGGCCTGTGCTCGCAGCGTGAACTCGACGCGCTCGTTGCCAAGGCCGCCAAGGCGGCGGGCATCGAACAGCCGACCACCGACCTGCGCCTCGACGGCGACCGCGAGGTGCTCCTCGAACAGCTCCGCCGCGAACGTGCCGATGCGGTTCGCGATGCGGAACTCGGGGTGAGCGGCGAAACCGCCGCGCCCGGCCCGCGCGATTTCGATTCCTACTTCAAAAGCTGAGCATATGGCCTCCGACGCTTCGCTGGCGGATGCGGGCGAGGCGTATAGCCACAAAGGCCTCACCTACCCGCTCGGCCGCCGCTTCCCCGAACCGGGCGAACTCATCCCGCTGGCGGACGGGCTAGGCTGGGCGCGCCTGCCGGTCCCGGGCTCGCTCAAGCACGTCAACATCTGGGTCCTCGAAGACGGCGATGGGGTTGCAATCGTCGACACCGGCCTCGACATCGCGCCCTGCCGCGAAGCCTGGGAAGCGCTGCTCTCCGGCCCGCTGGCCGGCCGCACGGTCACGCGCATAATCTGCACCCACTTCCACCCCGATCACCTCGGCCTTGCCGGCTGGCTGTGCGAACGCTTCGCCGCGCCGCTGTGGATGACGCGCGAGGAATGGCTGTTCGCCCGGATGCTCACCGCCGACGTCCGCGACGCACCGCCACCCGCAGCCGTTGCGCACTGGCGGGCGAGCGGCTGGAGCGAGGAGCGCATCGCCGCCGAAGCCGAGAAGGGCTGGGGCCGCTTCTCCGCCATGGTCAGCCCCGTGCCGGTCAGCTTCATCCGCCTCCGGGACGGCGACACCTTGCCCATCGGCCCCCGCATTTGGCGCGTCGTCACCGGCAACGGCCACTCCCCCGAACATGCGTGCCTGGTCGACGACGCCGGCGGCATCCTGATCGCCGGAGACCAGGTCCTTCCCCGCATCACCTCCAACGTGTCGCTCAGCCTCAGCGAACCCGAAGGCGATCCGCTCGGCGATTGGCTCGCGTCCATCGCCAAGCTCGGCACCCTGCCCGACACGCTGTTCGTCCTGCCCTCGCACGGCGATCCCTTCACCGGCCTTCATGCGCGTTTGGCCGCCCTGGACTTCGGCCACCGCGACCGCCTCGACGCCCTCCACGCCCTGATCGGCGAGGAACCGCGCCGCGCCACCGACTGCTTCCGCACCCTGTTCGCCCGCAAGATCGACGACGGCATGCTCGGCCTCGCCACCGGCGAAGCCATGGCCCACCTGCGCCGCCTGGAAGTGGAGGGCAGGGCGCTCCGCGAGGTGCGCGACGGGGTGCATTGGTACCGGGCGCCCTGATGGACACGCCGCACACCCCCCTCGCCGAGATCGACTGCACCGATCCGGACGCCCCGGTTGCGGAGATCCTCGCCGGCGACCGGCCAACCGTTTTGCGCGGGCTGGTCCGGCATTGGCCGGCGGTGCAGGCGGGCCTGGCCTCGCCGCAGGCGCTCTCCGCCTACCTCGCCGCTTTCTACAACGGCCGCCCGGTGACCGCCTTCGTCGGCGCGCCCGAGATGAAGGGCCGCTTCTTCTACGCGGCGGACATGGCGGGCTTCAACTTCGAGAAGCAAGGGGGGCCGCTTACCGGCGTGCTCGATTTCCTCGCCCGCAGCAGCGGCGATCCCGGCGCGAAGGCAGTTTATGTCGGCGCAACCGCGGTGGACGAATTCCTGCCCGGCTTTTCCGCCGAAAACGGTCTGCCCGCGCTGGCCGGAAAGAACTCCGTGCCGCGCATCTGGGTCGGCAACCGCACCACCGTCAGCACCCATTACGATCTGTCGCCCAACCTCGCCTGCGTGGTCGCCGGCACCCGCCGCTTCATCCTGTTCCCGCCCGAACAGGTCGCGAACCTCTATGTCGGGCCGCTGGACCACACCATGGCGGGCCAGCCGGCCAGCATGGTCTCGGTCCACGAGCCGGACTTTGAAAAATACCCCCGCTGTCGCGAGGCGCTCGGCCACGCCCAGGTCGCGGAACTGGAACAGGGCGACGCAATTTTCGTGCCGCCCTTGTGGTGGCACCATGTCGACGCGCTCGGCGGCTTCAACATCCTGCTCAACCATTGGTGGAGCGACGCGCCCGCCGACGCCGCTTCGCCGTTCGAGGCCATGGTGCACGCCATTCTCGCGATCGGAAGCCTTCCCGAAGCGCAGCGGGACGGGTGGCGGGCGATGTTCGACAACTTCGTCTTTCACCGCAACGGCGATCCGGGCGAGCACCTTCCCGAGGCGCATCGCGGCGTTGTCGGCCCGTCCACGCCCGAGCTGCGCGCGCGGATCAGGCAGTTCCTGGTGCGCGCCCTGACCCGTTCCTGAAGTCGCGACAACCTATCACTCGCCCCGCCACAGGCGCTTTGTGCCCTCGCCAGGCGCTGCCCTTACCGAGCGGGCCTGGAGAAGCCCGGCGAGGCAGCGATTGCCGTAGTCCGCCGGATCTTCGGAATAAGCCGGTCGCATGAGCAACTCGGGAGTCCGGCCGGGCGTGCGCAGGATGAGGTCGCTTTTTCCGAGTGCGACGGCAGACCGTACGGCAGCGAGATTCGCAGTGTTCTCACTAAGCCAGGCGCCGCGCGCGTAGTTGAAGTCCCGCATTGCCGCGCGGGTGTTCCCGGACGCCAACAGCGCGACACCGAACAGCGCGGCCGCCGCGAGCGCCGCCGGTCTGCCCGTCCATCTCGAGGCGAGTCCCGGCCCTATCCGCGCCGCGCCGGCGAATACAGTCGCCGTCCACCCGATGATGAAAACGGCATAAAACAGCGCCTGCAACCGGCCGGGCGGCGCAAAGCCGATCCCATAGGCCGCCAGGAACCAACCGGATAAGGTCGCTGCAACGGTAACGCCCGGAATCAGGAGGAGCCACGGCAGCGAGGTCTCGCTCCACCGGCGCCGTTGCGCGTCGAGATCGATGCAGAACGGAAGAAGGCAGAACAAGGCGATCAGCCGCATGTCGGCCAGCCAGCGCAAGGGCGTGCTTTCGGGCGAAAAGGCGATGCGCAACGATCGGCCCACATCCCCCGCGTGGGGGAAGAGGCCGTTTCTAAGCTGGTTGCCTGGGGCAAGCCGATTGAGGGCAAGCCCCGCCACCACGATCATCGCGGCAAAAAACCAGTATGCGGCCACGCGGCGCTTGCCCAGGAACAGAAAAGCCGCGGCCCCGCAAAGTGCCGAACCGACGCAAAGCGCGCCCGCGAATTCGTGTGCGCCCGCTGCGATAAAGCCGGTCCCGCCCGCCGCCATCGCCGTTGCAAGGCCGCGGCGGCTCCCGTCCGCCGATGCAAGCAGGCGCCACGATGCAACCAGCAGCAGGAATGGGATGCCGTACTCGAAGGCGCCGCTGAACCAGTAAACCGCCTCGTTGATGCCAGGAGTTCCGGACCAGAACACCGCCAGGAGCAGGATCGCCAGGAGCCAGCGGTCCCGCACCCCGCTCGCCGGCCCTAGGACGAGCCCCGCCGCCAAACGGAAGCCGATAAGCCACACGCCCAACCCGGCGATCAGCGCAAGTCCGTAGCCGGGGCCGAAGATGCCGATGCGGGGCGTCGTCCAGCTAAAGAACAGGCTGGCCAGCCACCGGCCTGTCCACACATTGTACAGGGTCGCGGTTTGCCTAAAGGCATCCCCGGGCGCGACCGCCGCCCTGCAGAAGTCGTCGCTAACCGGAACCGCGAACTGCGTGTAGGCGACTGCGAGCCCCGCAATCACGAGCAGGGGAACGCCCACCACCGCGAGCATGAGCGGCTTGCCTGCGGGCGAAGCTGTCACCCGGCGCCTGCATGTGCTGATCTCGTGCCGAGCATGGCTGCCCGTAGCGGCCCGCATCGGTGAAGCACAAGCACGGCGCCCGCCCGGCACAAACGAAAACCCGCTTCCAGCCCCCGCTTGACCCTCGCGGCGCGCCGGACCAAAGCTGGGCCGATGTCCGATCAGCCTTCCCCAATCTCCGAACTGTCCTTTGAAGCCGCGCTGAAGCGGCTGGAGGAGATCGTCCGCCGCCTGGAAAGCGGCGATGCCTCGCTTGACGAATCGATCGAACTCTACAGCGAGGGCGACCGCCTTCGCCAGCAGTGCGAAACCCGGCTCCAGGCAGCCCAGGCCCGCATCGAAAAGATCCAGATCGGCCGCGACGGCCAGCCGTCCGGCACCGCGCCGTTCGACCCGGCCTGAGGTCCGGGTCGGTGGGCCAGCCGGAAGCGATCCTGAGCGACGCGCTGGAGCGGATCGCCGCCGAGGTGGACGAAGCGTTCGACGCCTTCCTGCCGCTCCCGCCCGACCCGCGCGCGCCGCTCTACGAAGCGATGCGCTACGCCGCGATCGGCGGCGGCAAGCGCCTTCGCCCGCTCCTCGTCGTCGCGTCGGCAAGCCTGTTCCACGTCGATCGAAGCCGCGCCGTCCGGGTCGGAGTCGCCGCGGAGGCGATCCATGTATACTCGCTCATCCACGACGATCTGCCGTGCATGGACGATGACGATCTTCGCCGCGGCAAGCCGACGCTGCACAAGGCGTGGGACGAATGCACCGCCATCCTGGCCGGCGATTCGCTCCATGCCTTGGCGTTTGAAATCCTCGCCGACGAAGCCACCCACGAGGACCCGTTCGTGCGCGCCGAACTGGTGGTGGAGCTTGCCCGCGCCGCCGGCCCGGCTGGCATGGCGGGCGGCCAGATGATGGACATCGCCGCGCCCGGCGCCGCGCTCGACCTCCCGGCCGTCACCCGCCTCCAGCAGCTCAAGACCGGCGCCTTGTTCGGCTTCTGCCTGGAGGCCGGCGCGATCATGGGCCGGGTTCCGCCGGAAGGGCGCACCAAATTGCGCGGTTATGCCCGCGACATGGGCCTCGCCTTCCAGATCGCCGATGACCTCCTCGACGAGGAAGGCGAGGAGGAGAAGACCGGCAAAAAGGTTGGCAAGGACCGCGACCGCGGCAAGGAGACCTTCGTCACGCTGCTCGGCCACGAACGCGCCCGCCAGCAGGCGCACCTTCTGGTCGAGCAGGCGGTCGCCTACCTGGCAAGCTTCGGCGCGGAGGCGGACCTGCTGCGCGCAATCGCCCGCTTCGCCGTCGAACGCGATCATTGAGGGACTTCAAGGGGGAATGACGATGCGCACGGGCGTCTATCCGGGAACCTTCGATCCCCTCACCTTGGGCCACATGGACATCATCCGCCGCGGCGCCAAGCTGGTCGACCGGCTTGTCATCGGAGTCACCACGAACCCTTCCAAGTCGCCGATGTTCAGCGTCGAGGAGCGGATGGATACGGTGCGCCGCGAGGTTGCGGGCGTCGAGGGCGACATCCACGTCGTGTCGTTCGATTCCCTCCTCATGGACTTTGCCGAGCGGGAAAGCGCATCGCTGATCCTGCGCGGCCTGCGCGCCGTCGCCGACTTTGAATATGAATATCAGATGGCGGGCATGAACCAGCAGCTGAACGACCGCATCGAGACCGTCTTCCTGATGGCCGACGTCTCGCTGCAGCCGATCGCCTCGCGGCTGGTCAAGGAAATCGCCTTGTATGGCGGCGACATCGGTAAGTTCGTCAGCCCGGCGGTTGCGGCCGAGGTTGCAGCCCGCGTTCAGCTTGTTGGGCGCAAAGGCTCTTGATCGGCGCGCCGCCGCGCCGCACTATGTTCGAAGTTCCGGGGACCAGGTAAAATCATGCGCTTGAAAGCACTTATCGCCCTCTTCACGGGGATGCTCGCCGCGACCGGTATTGCCTCGGCACAAGTGCCGGCGGCGGCCGGACCTCCGCCGCTCGATCCCGAAAACACCCTGCTGCTCGATCTCTCCACCGGCGGCCGAGTCATCATTCAGCTTCGCCCGGACATGGCGCCGAACCATGTCGAGCGGATGAAGACTCTGGTTCGGCGCGGTTTTTACAACGGCCTTACCTTTCACCGGGTGATCGAAGGCTTCATGGCCCAGGGCGGCGACCCCAAGGGCGACGGCACCGGCGGTTCCGATCTTCCCGATCTCAAGGCCGAGTTCAATGCCCTCCCGCACCTTCGCGGCACCCTGTCGGCCGCCCGCGCGGAATCGCCGGACAGCGCCAACAGCCAGTTCTTTCTGATGCTCGTCCCGCGCCTGTCCATGGACGGAAAATACACGGTCTACGGCCGCGTCGTGTCCGGCATGAACTTCGTCGATGCC
>DASWMM010000333.1:0-7051 GCA_036399755.1 Allosphingosinicella sp. | reverse complement strand
TGCGTGTGGCGAACGCAGTCCGCCGTCCCGGGCGACACGCGCCGCCCGGCTGTTCGATGTTGTGTGCGAAGATGCTGCACGTTGCATGCACGGCGACGCCGCCGGGGTTGGCCCCCGGCGCTGCGAGCGTGCTGCTGATGTGTTGGTGAGGCGGAGACGCGCGTCCCAGGCTTGCTAGCCGGCGGCGCGGAATTCCCGTCTGGTTCTGATCGGCATTGCGGTCCTTCCCCTCAGCGGGTGGTGTTTAACCTACCGCATGGTATAGAAAGCGGAGAGGTGCTGATCAAGCTGTTTTTTGTACCGCTCGGTATTTTTCCAAAAAGGCGCGTTTCACCGGGTCGGCCAGAGGGACAGGCTGGTGGAAACCATGGCATCGAGCTGCTCTCGGGTCGCGCCGCCGCCGGCCTGAACCATCAGGCCCTGGAGAAGGGCCGAAAGATACTCGGTGAGCCCAAGCGGATCGACCTCGGCCGGCAGATCGCCCTCCGCCTTGGCGCGGTCGAACCTTTCCGCGAGGGCGGTGTGGACGGTCCGCCGCCGCGCAATCACTTCCTCGCGCACCGACTGCGCTTCCGATCCGCACGCTACCGAGCTGATCACGCCAAGGCAGCCCTTCGGCTCCGAATCGCTGGCCTGGTTTTCCAGCGCGCCGCGCAGCAGCCGCTCGGCAACGCCGCGCGCGGTCGGCGCAACCAGCGCTTCCTGGACGTAGGCAAGCTTCTCGCGCTCGTAGAGGTCGAGCGCCTTGCGAAACAGCGCCTCCTTGTTGCCGAACGCTGCATACAGGCTCGGCCGAGTGATCCCCATCGCTTCGGTGAGGTCGCTCAACGAAGCGCCCTCATAGCCCTTGCTCCAGAACACGCGCAGCGCCGCGGCCAGCGCGCCATGGACGCAGAATTCGCGGGGCCGTCCCTTAATCGCCGGGCAGGAGGAAGTTTCCATAACGTCCGGTATATAAGTTCAAGCACCGAAATATCCAGGGCTTTTGGCGATTGGCGCCGCCCCGCCGCCCCGCCGCAGGAGGTGAAGTAATCGCGGCTTCCGTCTCTTTGTACAGCTTCGATACGGACCCGAAAGGGCGTGCGCCTGAGATCGTGAAGGTATAGGCTTTCCGCTTGCTGACGAGGGGGGATGCGATGAGCCGGGACGCCAAGGATTTCTTGCTGGGAGTTTTGCCGCTTGAGGGCGCGGGGGACGGGCTTGAATCGTTCACCGCCGCGCCCGATCCCGCGGAGGCGATCCTGCCCCAGGGCCCGGTTCCCGAGGAGCATCAATCCGCCGTCGAGCGTACCGCCGGCAAGATTGCCGAGGACCGGCCACTCGATCGCCATGAAGACTTCATCCTTGAGGCAATTATCATCCCGGATAAGCGGCCCGCCGTGACAATCCGCGGCGGCGACTACCAGGTCGAACATCCGATGTGGATGCACCTGAACGGCGATGCCGCCAAGGCGAGCCTTCGCGCGGCAATCCCCTCGGTCGGCCGGATCGAACTGCCCGACAATCCGGGCACGCCTTATGGCGGCACCGGCTTCGTGGTCGGCGAAGGGCTGGTGATGACGAATCGCCATGTCGCCGAAATCTTCTGCTCGGGCCTTGGCCGAAGCGGCCTGCTGTTCAGCCCAGGCCAGACCGCCGCGGTCGATTTTCTCAAGGAAGCGGACAGCGACGCCGCGCTGCTTCTCCATGTCCGCGACGTGGCGATGATCCATCCATATTGGGACATGGCCCTGCTCCGCGTCGAGGGCCTGCCGCCGGGCGTGCGCCCGCTGCGCCTGTCCACTGCGGCGCCCGAGACCTTGGTCGATCATGACGTTGCGGTGATCGGTTACCCCGCCTTCGATCCGCGCAACCGATCGGATGTCCAGAACCAGGTGTTCGGGGGCGTCTACGACGTGAAACGGCTGATGCCCGGCAAGCTCACCGGCCGCGCGTCCATCCGAAGCTTCGGCAAGGACGTCGCCTCGTCCTTGCACGACAGCTCCACCCTGGGCGGCGCATCGGGATCGGCAGTGATCGATGTGGCGAGCGGCGAGATCGTCGCGCTGCATTTCGCCGGCATATATCTGAAAACCAACTACGGCGTGCCGACGGCGGACCTCGCCCGCGATCCGCGTCTGGTCGATGCCGGGCTCAACTTCACCGGCCCTGTCTCCGGCGCCGGTGCCGGGCCCTGGGACAATTATTGGGCGCAGACGGAAAGCCGGGAATCCACGGCCGTCCAGGTTCCGGCAAACCTGCCGGCGGTGGGTCCGGCTACGGCAACCGGCGCGGTGTCCCTCCAGGCCGTCGCGGGCGGCACCCGAGTCACCATTCCGATCGAGATCAGCATCGATATTGGCACGCCCGTCATAGCCGTCGCTGCCCCGCCCGCGTCAGCGGAGGGCAGCACCGAGCGCCCGGTTGAGCCCTTTCACCAGGAAGATTATTCCAACCGGCGCGGCTACGATCCCGCCTTTCTGGGCCTCGACGTTCCGCTCCCGGAGGTCACCGACGCGGACGCGGTGGCGCTGCTCGAGGACGGATCGGGGGTGGTCCCGTATCATCACTTCTCGCTCGCCATGCACCGCCGCCGCCGGCTCGCCATCTTCACGGCGGCCAACGTCGATGCGAGCCCCGCCCGCCGCAAGCCGGATCCCAAAGCCGCTTATGGCCGCAAGGCGCTGAGCGGCCTGGGCGAAACCGACATGGAGCGCTGGTTCACCGACCCTCGCCTGCGCGGGCTCGACCAGCTTCCCGACAAATTCTTCGACAAGGACAGCAAGGCCTTCGATAAGGGCCATCTCGTCCGCCGCGACGACGTTGCCTGGGGCGACACTTACCAAGAATTGCAGGCGGCGAACGGCGACACCTTTCACACCACCAATTGCTCGCCGCAGGTCGGCAACTTCAACCGTTCGAACCTGAAAGGGCTTTGGGGCCGGCTTGAAAACGATGTGCTTGGTCAGGCGGCCGCCGAACGCTTGTCGTATTTCGCCGGGCCGGTGCTGAAGGAGAGCGACCGCCTGTTCTCCGGCGTCGATGATGGGGGCAAGGTCAAGATCCAGATTCCCGAGGAATATTGGAAGCTCATCCTGTCGAACGACGGCGGCACGCTGCGCGCCTTCGCCTTCGTGCTGCGCCAGGACCTTTCGAATGTGGAGCTGGAATTCACCGTCGCGCCCGAATGGGCCGGGCACATGGTCTCGGTCGCCGATCTGGAGAAGAAACTCGGCATCGTCCGCTTCCCGGACGTGGTGCACAGCGCCGACCAGTTCGGCGTGGCGCAACCCTAGCGGGGGCGCGCGCGGATTGACGGGCGGCGCGCTTGGTTTAGCGTGCCGCCGATGACCCTGCCTATCCTCTCCGACTATTGGCGCTCTTCCGCCAGCTACCGCGTCCGGATCGCGCTCAACCTGAAGGGCGTGGCATACCAGGCCCACAAGGTCGATCTCGCCGCAGGAGGTCAAAGCGAAGGCGCGTACCAGGCGCGCAATCCGCAAGGCTTCGTGCCGCTGCTCGAGATTGACGGCCAGCGCCTGACCCAGAGCCTGGCCATCATCGGCTACCTCGACGCGACTCGCCCCGAGCCGCCGCTTCTCCCGGCCGATCCCGCCGACGCGGCGCACATCCAGGCGTTGGCGCTGACGATCGCGTGTGACATCCACCCACTCAACAATCTGCGCGTGCTGAAGCAGCTCACCGGCCCCCTTGCACAGGGGGAGGAGGCGAAGAGCGCCTGGATCGCGCGCTGGATTTCGGAAGGCTTCGCTGCGCTGGAGGCGCTCGCCGCGTCCCAGGCGGGCCGCTTCCTGTTCGGCGATGCGCCGACGCTGGCGGACATCTGCCTGGTGCCGCAAATGTATAACGCCCGCCGCTTCGGCGTGCCGCTCGACGCCTATCCGCTGCTGGTCCGTGCCGATGCGGAGGCGGCCGCGCATCCGGCCTTCGCCGCGGCCCATCCGGACGCTATAGCGGCGGCAATGGCCTAAAAGGAGACGTGACGATGGGCAGGGTGGACGCAATCGGCGCGGGCATGGCGAACCTGTCCCCGCTCGCCTCGGTGGAAATACCCTCGCTCGAGGGCACGGTGTCGCCCGAGGAATGGAAGGTCCGCGTCGATCTCGCCGCCGCCTACCGCCTAATTGCTTATTACGGCTGGGACGACCTCATCTTCACCCACCTCTCGGCCCGAATTCCCGGCCCGGAGCACCATTTCCTGCTCAACCCCTACAACCTCATGTTCGAGGAAGTGACCGCCTCGTCATTGGTCAAGGTCGACACCGCCGGAATGCCGGTGGGACCGTCGCCGTTCATCACCAACCCGGCCGGCTTCACCATCCATTCGGCGATCCACATGGCGCGGAGCGATGCCCATGCGGTGATCCACCTCCACACTCCCCACGGGCAGGCCGTCTCGGCGCATGGCGAGGGCTTGCTGCCGCTCACCCAGACGGCGATGCTGGTCCGCGAGGATGTCGCCTACCACGATTACGAAGGCGTCGCGGTGGACCTCGACGAGCGCGAGCGGATCGTTGCAGACCTGGGCGACAAGGGCGCGATGCTGCTGCGCAATCACGGTACCCTCGCGGTCGGCGAGACGGTGGGCGAGGCGTTCCTCAAGATCTACTTCCTGGAGCGCGCTTGCGAAGCCCAGATCCTCGCGCTCTCGGCGGGGGAGGGCGGTCTCAACAACCCGCCGCAGGGCTCCCCCGAAGTCACCGCCCAGCAAGGCAAGATGGGGCTCAAGATGGCCGCCGGCGCGCTCGCCTGGCCCGCGTTGCTCCGAAAGGCGTACCGTCTCGATCCGAGCTTCGCCACCTGAAACGGAGCAAATACCGGATTTGGAGCAGTAAATCCGAAGTCGATTAAAAATCCTTTCGCGCCATCTTTGTGCATTATTGCTTCCGTCACGAATTCCACACATGATCCGGCCTGGGGATGAAGCGGTCGACGGCTTCAAACGTGGGGAGGATTTATGGAACTCGACATCGCAGTGGTGGGCGGAGGCGTTGCCGGCACGTATGCGGCCTGGCGCCTGCAGCAGGATCGGGGCGCAGACAGCAGCATCGGCCTGTTTGAATATAGCGACCGCATCGGCGGCCGGCTTTATTCGGTAACGGTGCCGGGCGTCCAGAGCGTGAAGGCGGAACTGGGCGGGATGCGCTACATCCCCGACCAGCACAAGCTGGTCGCCGACCTCGTCGATCACCTGAAGTTGGCGACCCGCAAATTCCCGATGGGGGCTCCCGCCCCGGTGGGGCCGGATTGCAACATCTTCTACCTGCGCGGCAGGCACCTGCGGCTGCACGAGCTTTCGGACCCGGACAAGGTGCCGTACAATCTCGCCTGGTCCGAGCGCGGCCTGGGCCCGACGCAGCTTCAGGTGCAGGTGATGAACAACCTGTATCCGGGCTTCGCCGACCTGTCGCTGTGCGATCAGATGAAGGTGAAGGTATTCGGGCGGCACATGTACGAATACGGCTTCTGGGATCTCATGTACCGCGTGCTTTCGAACGAGGGCTACCAGTTCATGAAGGACGCGGGCGGCTACGACGCCAACGTTGCGAATGCGAGCGCCGTCACCCAGCTTCCCGCTACCGAATATGGCGACGAGACCGAATATCTTACGCTCTGCAACGGCTATCAGTCGCTCCCGGTGACCCTCGCCGAGCGGTTCGGGGCGGCAAAGGGCAAGACGGAAGCCGCCGACCGCGTCTTCATGAACCGCCGGATCGCCGAGATACGAATCGGCACCGGCGAGCACCGCTACGAGCTTATCGTCCAGCCGACGGTGACCGTCGACGGAGAGACCAAGGACGCTGAAGAGGCCGCCTACAGCGTCTTTGCAAAGACGCTGGTGCTGGCGCTGCCGCGCCGTTCGATCGAGCTTATCAAATGCCCGGTCTTCGAGCGGCCGGAGATCGCGAAGAACATCGGCTCGGTGCTGATCCAGAGCGCGTTCAAGCTGTTCATGGCGTACGAGCAGCCCTGGTGGCGGAGCCTCGGACTTGTCGCCGGCCGGTCCGTGACCGACCTTCCCATCCGCCAGGTCTTCTATTTCGGGACGGAAGGCGAGCAGGAGGGCGGAGAGCCGACGATGAACTCGCTGATGATGGCGAGCTACAACGACATATCCACGGTTCCGTTCTGGAAGGGCCTGGAGATCGGCGAGCGCTACGTCGGCCCCAACAACCCCTGTATCGGGGAGGACCCGGAGCAGGCGGCGCCGATAACGGAATTCAACGCGACCCGGCTGATGGTGGAAGTGGCCAACGAGCAGATCGCCACCGTTCACGCCTTGCCGTCGATCCCGATGCCTTATGCGGCGGTCTACCATTCGTGGAACGAGGATCCCTATGGCGGCGGGTGGCACGAATGGAAGGCCGGCTACCGGCTGGACAAGATCATGTGGGAAATGCTCAAGCCCGCCGCCGACGAGAACATTCACATCGTGGGCGAAGCGTGGTCCTACTCCCAGGCATGGGCGGAAGGATCGCTCCAGACCACGGAGCAGATGCTGCAGACGCATTTGGGGCTGAAGCCGCCGAAATGGCTCGACCCTAGCTACCAACTCATGCCGAGCCCGCCGGGCGGCTGCGACAGCGTCGAGGGCTGCATCCGCAGCTTCAACACTGCCGAGACGCTCGATGCCGCGACTCCGGACTGCCTCAAGGGACGCGAGGTCAACTAAGATGGATGCGCCCCCGAGCTACACGGTCGCCCAGTATCTGGCCGACCGGCTGGTCCAGTGCGGCCTCAAGCACCTCTTCGCCGTGCCGGGCGACTACGCCTCTCACTTCCTCGATGCGGTCGACGGCACCCCCGGGATCGTTCGCGTGCCCAACATCAACGAGCTCGGCACCGGCTATGCCGCCGACGGCTACGCGCGTTTCGCAGGCATCGGCGCGGCCTGCGTGCAATATGGCGTTGGCACCTTTTCGGCGCTGAACTGCGCCGCCGGATCGTGGGTCGAGCGGGTGCCGGTCGCCTATATCTCGGCAAGCCCGGCGACCAAGGACCGGATGCTGGAGAATGAAGAGGATATCCTTTTCCACCATTCGACGGGCGA
>DASWMM010000332.1:0-10485 GCA_036399755.1 Allosphingosinicella sp. | reverse complement strand
AACCTGGCGCTGCACGTGCGGGGGCGGGGGCCGGACGGCTACCATCGGCTTGAGACGGTGTTCGCCTTTGCCGAGCATGGCGATCTGCTGCGGGCCACCAAGGCGGCTGAGCTGAGCCTTCGGATCGAGGGGCCGTTCGCGGAAGGGTTGAGCGCCGACGAAGACAATCTAGTGCTGCGCGCGGCGCGGGCGTTGCAGGCACGGTTGCAGGTGGGGAAGGGTGCTGCCCTGATCCTCGACAAGCGGCTTCCGGTGGCGTCCGGCATCGGCGGCGGATCGGCAGACGCCGCGGCGGCGCTGCGGTTGCTCGACCGGTTGTGGGGCCTCGATGCCGGGGAGCCGGAGCTTCTCGACATCGCGCGCTCATTGGGCGCGGATGTTCCAGCGTGCGTGCTGTCCCGGCCCTGCCTCGGAACGGGCCGGGGCGACGATCTTGCGCCTTATGATGCGTCCGCTGTTACAGGCGCGCCGCTGCTGCTGGTCAACCCGGACGTGGCCGTTTCCACCGCTGACGTCTTTCGCGGCTGGGCGGGGCGCGACGGCGGGCCGCTTCCGGAGGACCTTTTCAGCGCCCGCAACGATCTGGAGGCGCCGGCAAGGGCCGTTGCGCCGGTGATCGGGGATGTGCTGGAGGCGCTTGCCGCCGCTTCCGGGGCGCGGCTCGTGCGCATGTCTGGTTCGGGAGCGACATGCTTTGCACTGTTCGAAAGCGAAGCGGCACGGGACACGGCGGGGGCGGACATTGCCGCCGCACACCCGCACTGGTGGCAGCTCTCGAGCCGTCTCGGCTGATCCACCCGTCCCGCTTCGGCACGGATATCCCAGGCGTTAACCACCGTAGCCCGCAGCTTTGCGTCGTGGCACGGTTTTTGCTGCAGGTTGGTGACGGGTCGAAGCTTGGGGGCAGCTCCTTGCCGACATTCGCTTATGGTCCCGGCCGCAGCAATGCCGGCGGCGCCATGGACATTGTAGGGCCGGCCGCGCGGGGATGCACGGCCGGCTCTTTTTTGCCGCGACAAGCGGGCCGGGCGCGGGGCATGGCGGAAGGCATGTTCAACCTGGTCATCAACTCCGGCGTGGCGCGCCTCACCCTGGACCGCCCGGAGGCCCGCAACGCCATACCGGTTGCGCAATGGCGCCCGCTTGGCGCGGCAGCCCGCGAGGCGGAGGCGGGGGGTGCCAGGCTTCTGGTGCTGCAAGGGGCTGGAACGGCGTTTTGCGCTGGCGCGGACCTCAAGGATTTTCCGGCAATGCACCGCGACCCGGGGGCAGCGGCGGAGTTCCGGCAAGCGATGCGCGACGGCATCGAAGCGTTCGCCGCGCTTGCAATACCTACCGTGGCGCTGATCGAGGGGCCTTGCTTCGGCGCAGGCGTGGCGCTCGCCATGGCCTGCGATCTCCGCTTCGCCGGTCCGAAAGCAAGCTTCGCGATCACCCCAGCCAAATACGGCATCTCCTACCCGCAGGAGGATGTCGCCCGTTTGGTGCGCCTCGTCGGCCCCGGCCAGGCGCGGCGATTGCTGCTCGGCGCCGGCACCATCGATGCAGCCGAGGCGATGCGGATCGGCCTGGTGGAAGGCAGCATCGACGAAGCCGAGCTGTTCATCGCTGCGGCGCTTGCCAACAGCCAGGCAAGCATCGCCTCACTGAAACGCGGCACCGCTCTTGCCTCCGGGTGTAGGGCTCAGGACGACGAACAGGATCGCGTCTTCGACACCCTGATCGCCGGCGACGCGCTTGCGGCAAAGCTCGCCGCGCTTCGCCCGAAAGGCTGAGCCTTGCCTAGGCCCGCCGCTTGGATCAGAAGCGCGCTATGAAGCACGCCCCCCTGCTGACGCTCCTCCTCCTCTGCGCCTGCGGCAAGTCCGAGGACGCGCCCAAGGATGTGCTCGCCTCCGCGCCCGAAGGCGCCGAGCGGATCGAGTGCGCGGTTGCGGGCTCGCAGACGTTCGAGCCGGTCTGCGCCGTCGATCGCGCCCAGTCGCCTGAGGGCCTCACCCTGACCCTGCGCGGCCCGTCGGGCAGCTTCCGCCGCCTGCTTGTGACAAAGGACGGCCGCGGCGTCGTCGCGGCCGACGGTGTGGAGCAGGCGACGGTGACTCCGCTCGGCGCGGACCGCATCGAAGTCGCGATCGGCGGCGACCGCTTCCGGCTCCCCGCCACCGTCAAGAAGTGACCGGGCGGCCGATACTGACGGCGGAGGGGATGCGCCGCGCCGAGGCGGCGGTCATCGGCGCCGGGACGTCCGCCGAAACGCTGATGGAACGCGCCGGCCAAGCCGCGGCGGAGGCGATCCGGCGGTTCGCCGGGCCGATGCCCGCCCTCATCCTCTGCGGACCCGGCAACAATGGCGGCGACGGCTATGTCATCGCCCGCTTCCTGCGCGAGCGCGGCGTCGCCGTTCGCGTGGCGGCGACCGGCGAGCCGAAGACCAGCGCTTCTCAAGCGGCGCGGGCCGCGTGGGGCGGGGCGGTCGAGGACATCGGCGAGGCGCAGCCGGCGCCGCTGCTGGTGGATGCGCTGTTCGGCACTGGCTTAACACGGCCGCTCGACGAGCCATTGGTTCGCCATCTCCACCGCCTTGCCGAGGCGGCGCGGGTGCGCGTCGCCGTCGACCTCCCGAGCGGCGCCGGTACCGACGATGGCGCGATCCTCTCGCCGCTCCCGATCTTCGACCTCACCATCACCTTCGCGACACTCAAGCCGTCGCACCTCCTCCAGCCCGCCGCCCAGCACATGGGGCGGATCGTGATCGCCGACATCGGCATCGAGGCGGTGAGCGGGCTGCAGGAGATCGGCCGCCCGCATCTGGCGCCGCCCGGGCCTTTCGACCACAAATATAGCCGCGGCTATGTAGCGGTGCTCGCCGGAGAGATGCCCGGCGCGGCGGCGCTGACCTCCGCGGCGGCGTTGAGGAGCGGTGCAGGATATGTCCGCCTCATCGGGGAGAGGCCAGTGCAAGGCCTTCCCCACGCGGTGGTGCAATCCACTGTATCCGCCGAGTCCCTCCTCGCCGACCAGCGCATCGGCGCGCTTGCGCTCGGACCCGGTCTCGGGCGCGGCCCGAAGGCGCGGGCGCTGCTCGACCAGGCACTCGCCGCCGACGTGCCGCTGGTGCTCGACGCTGATGCGCTCACCGTGGCAGCCGAAACGGGACCTGGCGTGTTCCGTACCGCGATGCACTGCCCGATCCTCACTCCCCATGCCGGCGAGTTCGCCAAACTGGTCAGCGCAATCACCGGCAGCAAGATCGAACAAGCGCGCGCCGCAGCCGAGGCGAGCGGTGCGGTGATCGTCTTCAAGGGCCCCGACACCGTGGTCGCAGCGCCTGACGGCCGTGCCGCCATCGCCGGCGCCCCGAGCCACTGGCTCGCCACCGCCGGCACCGGCGACGTCCTCACCGGGATCATCGCCGCACGCCGCGCCGGTGGGCTCGACGCGTTCGAGGCGGCCTGCGCCGGTGTCTGGATCCACGGCCGCGCCGCCGACTTGGTCGGAGCGGGCCTGATCGCCGACGACCTTCTTGATTATCTATCGAAAGCTTACGTCGAATGTCTCTGACCGAGCACATCGTCCGCCTCGCCGGCCGCGGCGACGGCGTCACCGAAAGCGGGCGCTTCTTTGCCCTGACCGCGCCGGGCGACGAAGTGCTGGCCGACGGCTCGGTGGTTCCGGGCCCGCACCGCCGCAAGCCGCCCTGCCGCCATTTCCCCGAATGCGGCGGCTGCCAGATTCAACAGGTCGACGACGAGGCCTACGGCACCTTCCTGCGCGAGCGGATCGCCGGTGCGCTTGCCGCGCAGGGCCTCGCCGCGCCCGACATCCTTTCCGCCCACATCTCGCCGCCCAACAGTCGGCGACGCGCGTCGCTGAAGGCGGAACGGCGGGGCAAGCAGGTGCTGCTCGGCTTTCACGAGGAGGGCAGCCACCGGATCATCGACATGCACGAATGCCACATCCTGCGGCCCGAGCTGTTCGCGCTGGTGCCGCTCATCCGGCGGCTGCTCGGCACCCTGCTCGGCCCGCGCAGCGGCGGCGCGGTGCGGATGACGCTGGTGGATCAGGGCGTCGACCTCACCCTCGACCGCGTCGAGGCGGACAGCCTGGCCGCCGCCGAGGCCTTGTCGGATTTCGCCCAGGCCAATCGCCTGGCGCGCCTCAGCCTGGATGACGGCTACGGCCCGCAGACCCGCTGGGAGCCGGAGCCGGTGACGATCACGTTGGGCGGCGTTCCGGTGCCGATGCCGGAGAACGCCTTCCTGCAGGCCACCGCCGAAGGGGAGGCGACCCTGGTTGCTGCCGTGCGCGAGGGCGTGGGTGAGGCGCGGATCGTCGCCGATCTTTTCGCCGGCCTCGGCACCTTTGCGCTGGCGCTGGAGGGCAAGGTGCTTGCGGTGGAGGGCGCGCGCGATGCGGCCCTGGCGCTGAAAGCCGCCGCCAATCGCGCCCAGCGGCAGGTGTTCGTCGATCACCGCGACCTCTTCCGCCGCCCGCTCACCACCGAGGAGCTCAACCGCTTCGAAGCCGTCGTCCTCGATCCGCCCCGCGCCGGCGCCAAGGAGCAGATCCCGCTGCTCGCCGGCTCAATCGTGCCGCGCATCGCCTACGTGTCGTGCAACCCGGCAACCTTCGCCCGCGACGCCAAGGCGCTCAACGACGGTGGCTACCGCCTCGACTGGGTGAAACCGGTCGGCCAGTTCCGCTGGTCCACCCATGTCGAGCTGGTCGCCGCCTTCTCCCGCTGAGGCTTATTTGTACTTCACGGCGCTCTGAGCAGGCCAAGTCGTCGCACGCAGCTTGCGCACCTTCATCTCGAAGGTGCGTCGAGGCGTGCCGTCCGGCCCAATGAAATCGCCGACCTCGGTCCACAGGCCGTCCTTCACGGTCGCGCTGAAATGCAGCAGGGCGCTCGGCCCCGCCGGCACGTCCCATTCAAAGCCGTTGGGAACCAACTTGAGTTCCGCCGTCGTCGAATAGCCGCTGGCGTGCGAAGTGATCATGTAGCGGCTTGTACGCACGTCGTAGGAGATCACGGCAAAGGCGTTGAACAGGGTCTTCCCCGCTTTGTCGAAGGAGCGGCCCTCGACCAGCCGGATCGTTCCGTCCAGCAGGGTGCCCGACCGCTCGGTCTGGGTCATCCTGAGCACGCCCTTGGGCTCGTTCGCTTCCGCTGGCCCGGCCCATTCGCCGTCGAGGAACGACAAGGTCGCCATCGCCTTGGCCTGCGCCCCAAGCAGCTCCGCGTTCGGCGCCTGCGCCGCGGCCGGCATCGCCGCGCCGGCGGCCAAAAGCGCCGCACACGTCCAGATTTTGGATTTCAACATGGCCAATCCGCCTTACGAATGGTGGTGGAGGAGGTGCAGAGCCGCGTGTAACGTCAGCGCCGCGAGGCAGAGCGAGCCGCCGAGGAACAGGTAGAAGCGCGTCCTGACCACGTTGGTGATCGCCTGCACAAGGCTGTGGGCGATTCGGAAAGCGACATAGCCCCAGGCGAGATAGAGGTTCACCGCGGCATCCATGCCCATCAGCGCGATGGCGAGCGCGATCGCGTAGAATAGCGTCGGCTGCTCCATCAGGTGGTTGTAATTGTGCGCCTTCCACTGGACATGGTCCTCGACCACGCCGTCCAGTCCGCCCGGCTTTCCGCCGATTCGCCCCTTGAGCGAGATGCCCTTGCGCGCCATCGCGGGGAAGCGGAGCGCGTACATCCACACCATCACCACCAGCGTCCAGGCGACCAGCGCCACCACCGGACCCAATATCGGATTCACGTCCATAAAAAAGCACCTCCCCCGTTGCGGCGGGGAAGGTGCTTCAGAATGCAATGCGGTTCAACTCCCCAAGGGGGAGCGGGCGCCGCTTAGTCGCGGTCGAACAGCTTGGCGAAGCCGCGCTTGGCGCGGTCGCGCCAGTGGCCGCGGTGGTAGGCGTCGGACGCGATCAGCGGCAGAACGGTTGTGGCCTCGGCGAACACCATCTGCTCCATCGCGGTCGAGACCTTGCCCCACGATGCCGCTTCCTGCAGCGTCGAGGAGGAGCAGGCGCCGTCGCGAACGTCGGCAACGGTGATCTGCACGGCGTACTTGTGCACTTCCACATCCTCATGCCCGAGGATCTCCGCGCAGACCACGGTGTCCTGCGTGAAGTTCTTCGGCACGCCGCCGCCGATCATCAGCAGGCCGGTGGTGCCCGCCTCGATCTTGAGCATGGTGAGCTCGCGGAAGTCGGCGATGGCGTCGAGCACCATATAGGGCTGCTTCGCCTTCATCCGGTCGACCTGGTGCTTGACCAGCCCGAAGCCCGCCGAGCTGTCGACAAACGCCGGGCAGAAGATCGGCACGTCATGCTCGTAGGCGAGCTTGACCAGGCTGTTCTCCTTTTTGCCGTTGGTCACCAGCCACTTGCCCATCTCCTTGATGAACTCGCGCGAAGAATATGGCCGCGGCTCAAGGTTGTTGGCGATGTCGCCGATCGTGTGATCGGTTTCCTGCAATTTCTCTTCATCGATGTAGGTGTCGTAGATCCGGTCGATGTAGAGCGAGCGCAGGGTGTCGTCGTCGGGGATCTCCAGCGCCTGGTAATGCTTGTGGCCAAGCGCTTCGAAGAAATCCATGTCGACGATGGTGGCGCCGGTGGCGACGATCGCGTCGACCATGTTGTTGCGCACCAGCTCGGCATAGAGGTCCATGCAGCCGCCGGCCGAGGTCGAGCCGGCGACGACCAGGATCACCGAGCAATCCTTGTCGGCAAGCATGGTGTTGTAGAGTTCGGCGGCGCGGCCGGTGTCGCGGCTGGAGAAGCTCATCTTCTTCATCGCGTCCACGATCGGGCGCGCGTCGAAGCTCTTGATGTCGATATGCTCGACGACGTTGGCGAGCAGCTCCGCCTTGCGGGTGTCGTTGATCTTGGTCTGGTCGTTCATTTCATTCTCCAATATCCGCGACGCGCCGGCGAAACCGGGTCCTTCGGCAGAACATTGTTTTTCACACAAAATCGGGTGCGGAACCCGGGCTCCCGAAGGCCACACAGGTTCCGCATCCCTTACTGAAACGCGGCTTGCCTAAAGCTGAACCACGTTGTTCCGTTGACCCTCGCCGGCGTCTTCGCCGTAAAGGGTCGCCATCGGCTCGTCGTCTACGATCATCTTCGCCGCGATGCCGAAGCCGTTGAAGGCGGTGCGCATCGCGCAGCCATAGGCGCCGAGCATCCCGATTTCGATATAATCGCCGGTTCCGACATCAGCGGGCAGGTGAAACGGCCCGGCCATGTGGTCGAGGTCGTCGCAGGTCGGGCCGTAGAAGCTGAACGGCATGTCGCGCGCGTCCGATTGCTCCTTGCGCAGCAGCTTCACGGGGAAGCGCCAGCCGATATGCGCCGCATCGAACAGGGCGCCATAGGCACCGTCGTTGATGTAGAGTTGATCGCCGCGGCGCTTTTCGACGCGGACGAGCACGCTTGCATATTCGGCGCACAGAGCGCGGCCCGGCTCGCACCACAATTCGGCGGAGTAAGAAATCGGCAGGCTTTCGAACGCCTTGGAAATCACCTCGAAATAAGCTTCCAGGGCCGGCGGCTCCATGCCCGGGTAGACGGACGGAAAGCCGCCGCCGACATCGACGATGTCCACGGTAACCGCCGCCTCGACGATGGCGGCGCGGACGCGCTCCATGGCTTCGGAATAAGCCGACGGGCTCATCGCCTGGCTGCCGACGTGGAAGCAGATGCCCAGTGCATCCGCGGCCTGGCGGGCGGCGAAGAGCAGCTCCTTCACCTCGTGCGGCTCGGCGCCAAACTTGGAGGCGAGGCTGAGCTTGGCGTGGTCCGAAGAGACGCGCAGGCGGACGCAGAGGTTCAGATCCTCCGCTTCATCGGTGGCGCGGACGATCTTTTCGAGCTCGTCCAGGGTGTCGAGCGAGAACGTGCGCACGCCGAGCGCATAGGCCTCGGCGATCGCTTCCTCGGCCTTGACCGGGTGCATGAAGCAAAGCGTCGCGTCGGGCAGCGTGTCGCTGACCAGACGGACCTCGGCGAGCGAGGCGACATCGTAATGCGTCACGCCCGAATCCCAAAGGATACGCAGCAGGTCGGGAGACGGGTTCGCTTTCACCGCATAAAGCGGCCGGCCCGGAAACTTCTCAACGAAGAATCGGGCGGCGCGCCGGGCGGCGTGGGGACGAAGCAGCGTGACCGGCTGAACCGGGCCAAGCTTTGCGATCTCGGCACCGTTACGGGTGCCGGACGGGGCGATAGCTAGCCCCAGCGCGCTATGGTGCGTGTGCAATTCAAGGGACCTCCAAAGGCGGTAGTTTGTGACAAGGCTGCCTTGCGGTTATTGGAAGTCCCCATGGGGCAGCGGGGCGTGATATATGGGCGTGGTTTCCCTGTGTAAAGACATGCTTTTTCCCCCACGAACTCAGAGGTTTGCGTGACAGAGAGAGTGCCGACGCCAGAGGGTGTCTCCCGTGCGGCGAAGCGCATCGCCGCATACGTGACTCGCACGCCCCTTTTGCCGCTCGATTGGCCCGGCGGGCGCGTGTGGGTGAAGGCTGAGTGCCTGCAGCAGGGCGGAAGCTTCAAGCTGCGCGGCGCCTACAACCGGCTGCTGCAATTGAACGAGGCGGAGCGGGCGCGGGGGGTGGTCGCTTTCTCGTCGGGGAATCATGCGCAGGGGGTGGCGATCGCGGCGCGCCGGCTCGGCATCGCCGCGACAATCGTCATGCCCGCCGACGCGCCTGCGGTGAAGCGCGACGCCACCGCTGCCGCAGGGGCGAAGATCGTCGCCTACGATCGCTACACCGAGAGCCGCGAGGAGATCGGCGCGCGCCTGGCCGCCGAGCAGGGTGCGGCTCTCGTGCCGAGCTTCGACGATGTCGACGTCATCGAAGGGCAGGGGAGCGTCGGCATCGAGATCGCCGAGCAGCTCGGCATGGCGCCTGACCTTGTTCTGGTCCCCTGCGGCGGCGGTGGCCTCTCCGGAGGTATCGCGCTGGCCCTGCCCGAATCGCGGGTGGTGGCGGTGGAGCCGGAGGGCTGGGACGATATGGGTCGGTCGCTGGACGCCGGCGTGCCGGTGCCGATCGGTGAGCCGGCGCCGCCGACGCGCTGCGACGCGCTTCAGACCAAGCTCGTCTCGCCGCTTACCCTCGGCGCGCTCAAGGCGAACGGGGCGGGCTCGGCGTGGGTGAGCGAGAACGAGGTAGCGGGCGCGATGGCTTTCGCGGCGCGTCAGTTGCGCCTGGTGGTGGAGCCCGGCGGGGCGGTCGCGCTCGCGGCGCTGCTTGCCGGCAAGGCGGGGCCGGTGAGCGAGCGAACGGTGGTGGTGCTTTCCGGCGGCAATGTCGATCCGGCGCTTTACGCCGCGATCATCGCCGATCAGGCTGCGCGGTAGGCCGGTACCTGGGACGACAGCGCCTCGACCTGTCGGGTGAGCGCTTCAAGCTCAGCAGCAAGGGCGCGAAGATCGTCGGCGTAATGCTCCGCATCGATGCCGGGACGAGCCAGGCTTGCCGCGTCGAGCAGCGAATCGAGCATCAAGGGCAGGGCAGGCAAAACCGCCTCAGCGAACGCCTGCTCCGCGCAATGCTGTGCTTGTGCCGTGGCCATGGCGTCAACGTTAAGCCGCCATGGTTTACGGACTCTAAAAGACTGCCCTTTTTTCCGCCCGCTGGTGGTGCAAGAAGGCGCCCATGCAGACCATCGCCAGCGCCGCTTTGTCCCTCGCCGTCCTCGCCGCCTTCGTGCTTGCCGCCGGCGGCCTCTACCTCGTCGCCAAGCGCCGGGACACCAAGCAGGGCGTGCTGATGCTCGTCATGGCGGTGGTGCTGATCGGCAACGTGCTGATCTGGACGGTGTAGGGCTCCCTTCTCCGCGCCGCCCTTCAGTGGCCGCCTTCGATCCAGTCGATCCCCGCCTCGCGAAAGGCATCGGCCAGAGCAGCCTCAAGCTCCAGCGACTCCCACCTTTTCATCGGGTTGAGGTGGCTGACCAGATCGGGCAGCAGACCGACGCCGAACCGCCGCGCCGCCCGGCTGGCTTTATGCCCAGCCTTGTGCTGGTCGAAGCGCAGATCGGGATCGCGCGACGTTTGCCCGACATACAGGCCCCAGCGCCCGCCGAGCGCCGGATCGTGCAGCAGGATGACGTAGACATTGTGGCCGGCGCCGCGCTGCCCGGCTGTGACCGCGCGGAACGATCCGGCGACCCGCTGCGCCTTCTTCATCCACTCCGGGCCGCTCATCCGGTTCAACACCCCCGCCATCACCTGCTTTATCCCGTAAGCGGAACAGAGCGAGTTCGCGAGAGGTTCAAGGCACTTAACCCAGATTAGGAGAAGTACCATGGGTCTGTTCGGCGCAAGCGACACTGGCCAAGGCCAGCCCGACACCAGCATGCAGGAAGTTCTCGATGCGGTGAAGGCGCTCGGCCTTACTCCACCCTGGACACTCTCGGCGGCCGAAGCGCGCAAGCAGCCGACGCCCGCGGAGG
>DASWMM010000331.1:0-3525 GCA_036399755.1 Allosphingosinicella sp. | reverse complement strand
TTGCATTCCTCCCTGTCCGCGAAGCGGATGGGGAGGGGAACCACCCGCAGGGTGGTGGAGGGGTAGAAGACGCGGCGTCAGCGGGTTCGTGCGTGAACCTCCGATCAAAGCGCCAGTTACCCCTCCACCATGCTTCACGGGCGCCCGCCAAAGTAATACTATGGCGGGAACCCTGCATGGTTCCCCTCCCCATGGCGTGCCATGGGGAGGAACAAGGGTTATCCCCGCTGCCTTGCGATCCATTGGTCGACGTTGCGCTCCAGGATGTCGAGCGGGACGGGGCCGGAGAGGAGGACGGCGTCGTGGAAGCCCTTGATGTCGAAGCGGTCGCCGAGCGCATTGCGGGCGCGTTCGCGCAGTTCCTCGATCTTCAGTTTGCCGACCATGTAGGCGGTCGCCTGGCCCGGATAGACGATGTAGCGCTCGATCGCCTTGACGATGCCGCCCTTGGCGTCGGCCGAGTTGTCTTCCACGTATTTGATCGCCTGCGCGCGGGTCCAGCGCTTGTGGTGGATGCCGCTGTCGACGACGAGCCGGATGGCGCGGTGGAGTTCGAGCTGGAGCCGGCCGAAATCGCGATATGGGTCGTCATACTGGCCCATGTCCTTGGCGAGCCGCTCCGAGTAGAGGCCCCAGCCTTCCGAATACGCGGTGAAGCCGCCGAACTGGCGGAACGGGGGCACCTTGCCGCCAAGCTCGGTCTGCACGGCGCGCTGGAGATGGTGGCCGGGAATGCCCTCGTGGTAAAACAAGGCCTCGATCTCGGTCGCGGGCATGTCGTTCATGTCGTACAAGTTCACATAGTACGTCCCCGGGCGGGAGCCGTCGGGGGCGGGCGACTGGTAAAAGGCCTTGCCGGCGGATTTCTCGCGGAAGGCTTCCACGGGCTTCACCACCAAAGGCGATTTCGGCGTGGTGCCGAAATATTGCGGCAGCAGCTTTACCATCTCGGCATTCGCCTTCTGGGTCTCGGCCAGATAGGCGGCGCGGCCGGCGGCGTTGTTCGGGAAGGTGAACTGCTTGTCGGTGCGCATCTTCTCGAAGAATTGCTGCAAGGTGCCGGTGAAACCTACGCGCGCCATGATGCCGCGCATTTCCCCGTGGATTCGGCCGACCTGGGCAAGGCCGAGGCTGTGGATCTGGTCCGCGTCCATGCCTGTGGTGGTGTAGTAGCGCAGCAAAGCGGCATATTGCGCGCCGCCGTTCGGAAAGCGCCAGATGCCGTCGTCGGTGCCGGCGAGCTTCTGCTGTTCCTGCATAAGGGCGATGACGCGCTGATAGGCCGGTTTGACGTCTTCGATCAGCGCCTTGCGGCCCGCTTCGATCAGCCGCGTTTTCTCCGCCGGTGCGATGTCGAGGTTGCCGACCTTGGCCTTGTAGTCGGCGAAAAGGGCGCTGTCGGCGCCGGGGCCATAGGGCGCGCCCGAGATGATGTTGCGGGCGTCGTCGATGACATAGGGAAAGACCCATTTCGGCGGTAGGATGCCGAGCTTCTGCCGGGCGCGGGCCTCGGCGATCGCCTGGTCGAGATAGGTGTCGAGCGTCTGCAGCCGGGACAGATAAGCTTCGGCGTCGGCAAGCGTATCGACGCGGTGGATGTTGATCAGGAAGGCTGGGCCTTCGCTCTGGGCGCCGTTCATCTGGTCGAAGACGTAGGCCTGCTTGCGGAACGGGTGGAGCGACTCGCCGCGCTCGCCGCGGTTGACGAAGATGTCGTAGCTGAGCTGATCCTCCGGGGAGAGCGACTCGCGGGGGAAGCGGGCGCGCATTTCCGCCAGGGTTCGGAGGTCGAGCTGGCGGCTCTCCTCGGCGGCGGCATCGGTATACTCGTCCCACTTGCCGTAATCGGCGTCGCGGATGCCGCGATAGGCCCGGCTGAGGGGTGAGAGCGCGAGCTCGGCCTTGTCGTAGTCGGTAAAGAATGCGGCGAGCTCGGTATTGGCGGCGGGCGGTTGCGCGGCGGCGGCGGGAGCCGGTTCGGCAACAGCGGCCGCGATCGTCGTCGGCGCCGACCGGTCGGCGGTGGAGGCGCAGGCGGCGAGCAGGGATACGGACGCGAGCAGGATCAGGCGGGTCATCTTTTCTTCCTCAGGCAAGCGGGGCTTTGTGTGCCTCTTGGCCTCTCCTCGCGCTTTTGACCAGTCTGGCGGCGGGTGCCATAGGTCCGGCCATGGCGCTTTACTCCCTCCTTCGGCCGCTGGTGTTCGCACTGGATGCGGAGCGTGCGCACCGGCTGACGATCCGCGCCTTGAAGGCGCTGCCGGCGGGACGCGTGGCGGGGCCTGACCCGGTGCTTGGCGTTCGGTTGGCGGGGCTCGATTTTCCCAATCCGGTGGGCCTCGCCGCGGGGTTCGACAAGGATGCCGAAGTGCACCGCCAGATGCTCGGGCTCGGCTTCGGCTTCGTCGAAGTGGGCACGCTGACGCCTTTGCCGCAGCCGGGGAATCCGAAGCCGAGGCTGTTCCGGCTTGCCGAGGACAAAGCGGTGATCAACCGCATGGGCTTCAACAATGGGGGGCTGGAAGCCGCAAAGGCGCGGCTCGGGGAAAAGCGCCGGGGCATCGTCGGCATCAATGTCGGGGCCAACAAGGACAGCGCCGACCGGGTGGCGGATTATGCGCGGGCGGTGCGCGAGATGGCGCCGCTTGCCGATTACCTCACCGTCAACATTTCCTCGCCCAACACGCCGGGGCTGCGCGCGCTGCAGGACAAGGGCGCGCTTGAGGAACTGGTGGCGGCAGTGACGGACGCGCGCGGCGCGGCGGCGGCGCCGATCTTTCTCAAGGTGGCGCCGGATCTGGAGCGTGCCGACATCGACGACATCGCAGCGGCCGCGATGGGGCGGCTCGACGGGCTGATCGTGTCCAACACCACCATTTCGCGCCCTGCGTTGCGGTCGCCCGACGGCGGGGAGGCAGGCGGCCTGTCCGGCGCGCCGCTGAAGGCGCTTGCGCTGGAGCGGCTGCGCGACTTTCGAAGCGCGACGGGCGGCCAGATGCCGCTGATCGCCGTCGGCGGAATCGCGAGCGGCGCCGATGCCTTTGAGCGCATCCTGGCCGGCGCCTCGCTGGTCCAGCTCTACTCGGCGCTGGTTTACGAGGGGCCAGGGTTGGCGCGGCGGATTGCCTCGGAGCTGAAGGCGCTGCTGCAGCGGGACGGCTTCGCCAGCGTCGCCGATGCCGTGGGAAGCGGCGCAAAAGTGTGAACCCCCCGGCACATGCCTGCGGATCAGGCCTTGCCGCGCGCAGCGGGAGGTTTAGTGTCCCGCTCGATGCTGAAACACCTCCTCCTCCCCGCCGCACTGCTGCTCGCCTCCTGCGCAAGCGCGCCGGCGTCGCAGCAAAGCGCACCCGCAACCGGCCCTGCAACCGCTTCGCGCGGCATGGTCTCCGCCGCCGATCCCCGCGCGGCGCAGGCCGGGCGCGAGATTCTCGACATGGGCGGATCGGCAGCCGATGCGGCGCTTGCCACCCTGCTCGCGCTAACCGTGGTGGAGCCGCAATCCTCCGGCATCGGCGGCGGCGG
>DASWMM010000330.1:0-1834 GCA_036399755.1 Allosphingosinicella sp. | reverse complement strand
GACGGTGGCGAGCGTCTTCGGCTTATAGGCCTGCTTCTCGGGAAGCTCGTCGGCGGCCGCATGCCAGCGCCGCCGTGCCGCCATCGACACGTGGTGCACGGCCTGCGGACCGTTGCCGCGGCTGGAGCGGCTCCACAAGCGATCGGAGAGGGGCTGGCGCGTGCCGGGGGCGACGCCGCTCAGCGGGCTCCTGAAGTCGGGCTTGAGCGAGTAGAGGCGCGAGGAGGCCGAGGTGTCGAGGGCAAGACCCGCCTGCCGGGCGCCGGCCCAGATCCATTCCAGCGCTTGATCGGAAAGGCCGCGCTCCGGCAGGCCGCCGCCAACCGCGCTGTGAACTCCGGGGAACCACTTTTGCTGGTAGGGTGCGTCGGCCGCCTCGGGGTCCTTGCCGGCGGCGCGGTTCAAGGCCTCGAAATTGTCCCACAGGCTTGGTTCAAAGGCGCGGCGGGTTTCGTCGATTGCGACGGCGTGGCGGGCGCTTCGCACCATTGAACTGAGGCTGTAATCGTGGAACCGGTATTTGCCGTTGAACAGCCGCGCCATGCGCAGGTGATTGGGGATGCCGAGCGCGCCAACCGTGTCCCAGACGCCGAGATACTGGATTTCGGGAAGGGCGTGGGCGTATTCGGCGCGAAAGGCGCCGGCTTTGTCGCTCCAGGGGGCGTCGTCGTCGCGGCGGCTCCGGTAGAGGGCGATGGCCTGCTTTGTCTTGTTGGCGTGCTCGCGGCGGACGATCCCGCAATTCTTGATCAGCCCGGCGAAGCTGCGCGCGGAAAAGGCGCCGCGCGAAAAGCCGAAAATGAAGATCTCGTCGCCCGGCATGTAGTTGAACACCAGGTTGAGATAGGCGTCGGCGAGGTTCTCGGTCAGGCCTCTGCCGAGCATGCCGCCCGTGAAATAATCCGCCGATCCGCCGGTGCCGACGCCCTGATCGTAATAATTGAGCTGGGCGACGCCGTTGCGGTCGATCGGTAAGACGCTTTCGGCGGTGAGGAGGACGTTAGTGGGACAAGGCGCGTCCAGGCGGTTCCAGGTGCCGTCGAAGCTGAAGACGAGGCGTTTGGTGTTCTGCGTCATGAAGGGGAGTATGACGCAAAGCGGGAAATTGAACAGGCGCTTGTTTCAGCACTCCACGACGTTGACTGCGAGGCCGCCCAGGCTGGTTTCCTTGTAGCGTTCGTTCATGTCGAGGCCGGTCTTGCGCATGGTTTCGATGACCTGGTCGAGGCTCACCAGGTGCGAGCCGTCGCCGACCAAAGCGAGGCGGCTGGCTTCGATGGCCTTGATCGCGCCGACCGCGTTGCGTTCGATGCAGGGGACCTGGACGAGGCCGGCGACCGGATCGCAGGTCAGGCCGAGATTGTGCTCCATGCCGATCTCGGCGGCGTTCTCGACCTGGGCGACGGTGCCGCCGAGCGCCGCGGTGAGGCCGGCAGCCGCCATCGAACAAGCGACACCGACTTCGCCCTGACATCCGACTTCCGCCCCGGAGATCGAAGCGTTTTCCTTGAAAAGCGATCCGACCGCCGCCGCGGTGAGAAGGAAGGTGCGGACGCCCTCCTCGTTCGAATGCGGCGTGAAGCGCTGATAATAGCGCAGGATGGCGGGGACGATGCCAGCGGCGCCATTCGTGGGGGCGGTGACGACGCGGCCGCCGGCGGCATTCTCCTCGTTCACCGCCAGCGCCCACAGGTTCACCCAGTCGATGACGGTCAGGGGATCCTGCAGCGTCCGCTCCGCGCGCTCCATCAATAGCCGGTGGAGTCCCGGCGCACGGCGCTTCACGTTGAGGCCGCCCGGGAGGATGCCGCCCGCCGCCATGCCGCGGTCGATG
>DASWMM010000329.1:0-3843 GCA_036399755.1 Allosphingosinicella sp. | reverse complement strand
GGGCTTGGGATCGACCGGCTACGGCGCGCAGTCCTGGAGGCGGTCTCCTGACGCACCGCGCCGCCGCTTCCTTATGGTGAGCAGCGGCAGGAAGATCTGCACCAGCGGCCCAATCGCGGCAGCATAGACCAAGGTGCCGATGCCGACGGTGCCGCCGAGCAGCCAGCCGACCGCAACCACCGCAACCTCGATCCCGCCGCGCACCGAGCGGATCGACCAGCCGGTGCGTGCGACCAGGCCGGTCATGAGGCCGTCGCGCGGCCCCGCGCCAAGCCCCGCGCCGATATAGGTTCCCGCCGCAATTGCCTGCAGAACGATGCCGCCCACGAGAAACGCGATCTGCATGGGCAAGGCGTGGGCGGCGGGGAGCACGGAAAGGCTCCAATTCGCCGCAAGCCCGACGAACAGCATGTTCGCGACGGTGCCCAGCCCCGGCCGCTCCCGCAGCGGAATCCAAAGCAGCAGCACCGCCGCGCCGGTAGCGATAATCACCGTGCCGATGCTCCAGCCCAGCCTGTCGGCGACCCCCTGGTGGAACACGTCCCAGGGATTGAGGCCGAGCCCCGCCCGCAGCATCAGCGCGGTGGAAAATCCGAACAGGAACAGGCCAAGGGCAAGCTGGAGCAGACGGCGAACAAGCATAGGGCGCACATGGGCGCTCCGGCAGCCTTATGCCAGTGGGCCGCTTAGTAGCCCATCAGCGCAAGCACCTCGCGGCGGCTGCGCTCGTCCTTGCGAAAGGCGCCCATCATCCGGCTGGTGGTCATCATCACGCCGGGCGTGTTGACCCCGCGCGCGGTCATGCAGGCGTGGCTCGCCTCGATCACCACCGCGACGCCCTGCGGCTTCAGATGCTCCCAGACGCAATCGGCGACCTGCGCCGTCAGCCGCTCCTGCACCTGCAGGCGCCGCGCGAAGCCGTGCAGCACCCGGGCGAGCTTGGAGATGCCCACCACTCGCTCGTCGGGCAGATAGGCGATCGACGCCTTGCCGATGATCGGCGCCATATGGTGCTCGCAGTGCGACTGAAACGGAATGTCCTTCAGAAGCACGATCTCGTCGTAACCGCCCACCTCCTCGAAGGTGCGGCTGAGATGGTGGGAAGGGTCTTCGCCATAGCCCTGGGCATATTCCTTCCACGCCCGCGCCACCCGCGCCGGCGTGTCGAGCAGCCCTTCGCGCTCGGGATCGTCGCCGGCCCAGCGGATCAGGGTGCGCACCGCGTCCTGAACCTCCTCCGGGACCTGGATCTTGGGGGCCGGGCGGACGAGGTCGCCGTCGGCAAGGTCAGGCGTGTCGCGGTCCATCATTGTCCCAGCCAGAGTGTGTGCGGTGGTGACCCCGACAGGATTCGAACCTGTGGCCTACAGATTAGGAATCTGCCGCTCTATCCTGCTGAGCTACGGGGCCGCACCGCCGGCCCCCCGCGAATTAGGCGGTAGGGCCTTGCCCGTCAATTCTCCTCCGCCGCGTCGACCACCGGGAAGGGCAAGGCGGCAACCGCGATCCCCTCCTCCACCAGCGCCGCCGCTTCGACCGGCGAGGCGCGGCCGTGGATCGGCCGGTTCTGCGCTTCGCCAAGGTGAATGGCGCGCGCTTCATCGGCGAAGCGCGGGCCGACGGATTCCGAGCCCCTCAGCAGCTTCTTCTGCACCGCGGCGGCGGCGGCGAGCATCGCTTTGACTTCGGTGGGAGCGGCGGCGAAAAGGTCCGAAGGTGGCGAAAGTGCCGCGGAGCGTGCATTGGCCTTGGCCGGGACGGCGGGGGCCATCGGGGCCTTGGCGACGTCGGGGGAGGCGCAGAGGGGACAGGTGAGCAGGCCGCGGGCGCGCTGGTCTTCATAATCGGCGGTGGAGCCGAACCAGCCTTCGAAAACATGGCCTTGCGCGCCGCACTTAAGATCGAAAATGATCATCGCGGCACGCGCTCTACCGCCGGGATCGGCCGCCGGTGGCGGATCGCAGGAAGGCGCGAACGGACCGTCTCGACTGCAGCGAGGTCGATCTCGGCGAAGCCGACCCCCTCCCCCTCGCCCATGTCGAGCAAAACCTCGCCCCAGGGGCCGACGACCAGGCTGTGGCCGAACGTCTCGCGCCCGTCCTCGTGCACGCCGCCTTGTGCGGCGGCCACGACGAACACGCCGGCCTCGATCGCCCGCGCCCGCATCAGCACGTGCCAATGGTCGCGGCCGGTCGGTACGGTGAAGGCGGCTGGGATGGACAGGATCAGCGCACCCGCATCGGTGAGGGCGCGGAACAGGTCGGGGAAGCGCAGGTCATAGCAGATGGCGAGTCCCATTGGGCCTGCCGGCGTGTCCGCCACCACCGCATGGGAGCCCGGCTGGTAGGAAGCGGACTCGCGCCAGCTTTCGCCGGTGGGGAGATCGACGTCGAACAAATGCAGCTTGTCGTAGCGGGCGCGGATCGCCCCGCCGGGGCCGATCAGGAAGCCGCGATTGGCGAGCAGCGCCCCCTCCCCGCGCACCGCAAGGCTGCCGAGATGCACCCAGATGCCGGCCTGAGCCGCCGCATCGCGCACCGCGGCGAGCACCGGGTCCTCGTCCTCGCGCCGGTAGTGCGCCGAAGCGCGCGCGCGGTCGCGGTCGAGAAGGCCGCTCATCTCGGGCGTGAACAGCATCTCAGCCCCGCCCGCCGCCGCTTCCTCGACAGCGGCGACTAGGGCACGCGCGTTGGCGGCTGGATCGATGCCGGTGCGGGCCTGGAAAAGCGCGATGCGGGTCATGATCGGGAGGTGGGGCGCTCCGCCCGCACCTGTCAATGGCGGAAGGCCAAAGGAACCGACCGCGCACCCGCGGATTGAACCGGCAACGAATCGATTATCGGAGTGAATGCGGATGGCGGCGCGCGCATATTGGAAGGGGCAGATCAGGCTCGCCCTTGTCTCCATTCCGGTGGAAATCTTCTCCGCCACCAAGAGCGGCGCCACCATCGCGTTCAACCAGATCCACGAGCCGACCGGCAAGCGGATCAAATATGAGAAAGTCGTGCCCGGCGTCGGACCGGTCGATCCCGACGAGATCGTCAAGGGCTACCAATATGAGAAAGGCTCCTACGTCCTTCTCGACGACGAGGAGCTGGAGGCGGTGAAGCTCGAATCCAAGAAGACGCTCGAGCTCACCCAGTTCGTTGACTACGACGACGTCGATGTCCTGTATTTCGAGAAGCCTTATTTCGTCGTGCCCGCCGACGATCTCGCCGAGGAAGCGTTCATCGTGCTCCGCGAGGCGCTTCGGCGCACCCGCAAGATGGGCATCGGCCAGCTTGCGTTGCGCGGCCGCGAATATCTGGTCAGCGTCAAGCCGTGCGGGCGCGGCATCGTGCTCGAAACGCTGCGTTACGCCGACGAGGTCAACAAGGCGCGCGATTACTTCCGCGACATCGGCGAGGGCACGCCGGACGAGGAACTGCTCGACCTTGCCGAAACGCTGATCGAGCGGAAATCCGGCGAGTTCGACGCGTCCAAATATCACGACCGCTATATCGAGGCGCTGCACGAACTGATCGAGCAGAAACGCAAGGGCAAGGTCCTGCACGCCGAGGAGGACGAAGCGCCGGCCAAGGGCACCAACGTGATCGACCTGATGGCGGCGTTGAAGCGCTCGATCGAGAAGCCTGGGGGTGCGGGGGGCAAGGCGGCTCCGGCAAAGGCCGGCAGTGCGGCGAAGAAGCCGGCGGCGAAGAAGGCCCCAGCGAAGAAAGCCGCGCCTGCAAAGGCGGCGCCGGCACGGAAGCGAGCGTGATGTTCCTCCCCATCGCAGATGGGGAGGGGAACCATGCGAGGGTTCCCGCCAAAGTAGTACTTTGGCGGGTGCCCGGGAAGCAT
>DASWMM010000328.1:0-5710 GCA_036399755.1 Allosphingosinicella sp. | reverse complement strand
TAAGTGCTGGCGCGGTCAAACGCCGGAAATCTGGCGCGCTTATAGGTCTGTGCGTTGCGGGGGACAATCCGATCTGATAGCGAACGCCCCTCGCGATGGCGCGGCCGTTTCCAACGGTCCAATGGCCTGATGGCGGAGTGGTTACGCAGAGGACTGCAAATCCTTGCACCCGAGTTCGATTCTCGGTCGGGCCTCCACTCCATACCCCGAAGACGAACAGCGCAGACGCCTACGGCCTTCGCCGGAACGGGTTGGCTCTTGCGCCGGGGGGCGCCGTGGTGTCAGCTTTGGGCCATGTAGTTCAATCGAGGTTTGCAACCATGTTCGCGTTCCGCTTCCTTCCGCCGCTCGCCTTGGCGGCCGCCGCGCTTGCCGGGCCGGCCCTGGCGCAAAGCGCCTCGGCGAATCGCGCTGCACAGCCGATCCTGAGCGCAACCGACGGGCGCTGGCTCGCCTCCGCCTGCGTGAGCCGCCAAGCAGGAGATCGCAGCTTCTGCTACGGCTATGTGCTGGGGATCGCCGATCAACTGGCGACCAGCGGCGCGGTGTGCCGCCCAGCGACCGTCTCGGGCGAGCAACTCGTCAACACCGTGCGGTCGCATCTTGCGGCAAGCGCCGATTTGCAGCGGCACGCCAGCTTTCTGATCCGGCGCGTGCTCGCGGCGAGCTATCCCTGCCGCCGCTGAGGCGTAGCGGCCGGGCGGGACGCAGTCAGCGTCCGCCGACCGACGAGATCGGCAGAACCGCAACGGCGTCGAGCCGCCAGCTCCCCTCCCAAGAGTAGATCAGGTCGAAGGCGACCGCGGTCGGCCGCATTGGAAAACTGCCGCGCATCCGAAAGGCGGTGGGCGTCACCATGTGCGGCGCCAGTTCGTAGGTCGGCGAGAACAGGAGGGTATCGGCAAGGTCGACGCGCTTGTCGCGCAACGGCACGAAGATCTGGGCCAGCGTCTGCGGATTGTGCTTCTGGCGGAAAGCGGCGCTGCCGAGATCCCGAAGCACCGAGAAATTGCCCGTATCGCTGGCCTGATCGAGCGCCGCCATGGTGCTCCACAGCAGCTTGGAAACCACGATTCCTTCGGGAACGGGCAACGATGCGATCACCGAGGCCGGCGCGCTTAGCTGCGGCTGAGGCGCTGTACGCGCCGGCGGCTGCGCGGCACGTTGTCCACCTTGCCGGCGCTCGCGCGATTGCGCGTCCGCGGCAGCCGGAATCATCAACGCGGCGCCGATCAGCGCCGCGCAAAAAAAACGGGCCGGGGCATGAAGCCCCGGCCCGATCTTCAACCTTGTTACCATGCAGCCGAGAAGCCGGCGCGCGCGCCGATCTCACCGCTGTCCATGCCGACGCCGACGCCCGCCGAGAAGGACGACATCGTGCCGATCCGGGCCGCGACGGAGGCAGTGCCTGCGAGGCGGTTCTGGAAGTAGCCGACGCCGCCCGCCACGCCGAACCGCGCATCGCCCGGGAGCTGCGGCGTTTCCATGGCCAGGGCCATGGCGACGCCTTCGTTCGCCTTGCGAATGTCGAGACGGTTGGTTTCGCTCAGATCGAACAACGAGTTGATCTGGGTCGTCTGAGTCCCGTTCACGCCTTCGATCGACGTGAGGCGGGTGTTCTGGGCGGTGTTCATCGTTTCCACGCCGGTCAGCCGGGTATCCTGCGTGGCATTCGCGCTCTGGATGGCAGTGATCTGGCCAGCCTGGGTCGCGTTGGTCGACTCAACCGCAGTGAGGCGGGTGTCCTGAGTCGTATTCAGCGTCTGGATCGCAGCGATCTGACCGTTCTGAGTGGTGTTCATCGTCTGGATCGCAGCGATCTGCGCATCCTGGTTGGTGTTCACCGCCACGATTGCCGCCTGGCCGGCCTGCAACGTCGCGATGTTGGTTCCAATCGTGGTGTCACGGCCGATCGTGCCATTAGCATCGATGGTGACAAGGCCGGTCGGGCCGGTCTGGGCAAGGGTGCTTGCCGCGATGTCACCGATACGAACCGAGCTGCCGGCGCCGCCAAGAGTGACCTGGAACTCCGCAGTGGTGGTCGCATCGCGGCCAACTGCGGTCGAGTTCAGGAAGGCCGCGTTGGCATCGACACCCAGCGCGGTTGCGCCGTTCGCCGTGGCCGAAGCGCGGGTACCCAGAGCCGTGGCGACGACGCCGCTAGCGACAGAAGCCGGTCCAACGGCAACCGCGCCGTCGGCCGTGGCCGCCGAGGCGAAGCCGAACGCCGTTGCGCCCGGACCCGAAGCAAGGGAGGTCGCGCCAACGGCGGTGGAGGCAAAGCCGGTTGCATCCGAATTGTCGCCAAACGCCGACGAGGTCGTGCCGGTCGCGTTGGACTGACGGCCAACCGCGGTTGAGCGCGTGCCGGTTGCCGAGGACTGCCAGCCGATCGCCTGAGCGCCAACGCCCGAAGCAACCGATTCAGCGCCGATCGCGCTGGAATGGAAGCCGGTGGACTGAGCGCCCTGGCCGATTGCCGTCCCGTCTTCGTTGTTGGCGTTTGCGCCATCGCCGACCGCGACGGAGGTCAGCGCGGTTGCGCTTGCATTGCGGCCAACTGCAACCGAACCCGCGCCGGTGGCGGTGGTGTCGTCGCCGAACGCCGAGCCGCCGTTGGAGGCGGTGGCGCCGGAGCCGACTGCTACCGAGCCGGTGGCAAGAGCGCCGGTGCCGATGGCGATCGAATCAACGCCCGATGCACCGGCCGTGCGGCCGATGGCGATCGCGCCGGCGGCGCTGCCAGTGGCCTGGTTGCCGATGGCGATGGCACTGTCGGCGTTTGCAGCGGTGCCGTTACCGTGCGCAATCGCGTTGTTGGCATTCGCCTGCGCGCTCGTGCCCTGAGCGATTGCATTGGCGCCGCTGGCGCTGGCCGAAGTGCCGATCGCCTGCGAGTTCACGCCGGTTGCTGCCGAAAGGCTGCCGACGGCAAGCGAGTTCACGGCCGACGAAGTGCTGCTGAGGCCGATGGCGGTGGACCCGGCGCCGCTCGCGCGGGTGCCGGCGTTGCCAAGCGCCAAAGAACGGTCGCCCGTGGCGAACGTGGTGTCGCCGACCGCGGTTGAGGAAGAACCGCTCGCCTCGGCGACTACACCCACAGCCGTGGAGAAATTGCCCGTTGCGTCGGCCAGGAAGCCGACGGCGGTGCTTTGCGTGCCCGACGAGTTGCTGAACGCACCCACCGACGTGGATTGGGCGCCGCTGGCGGTCGCGACGGTGCCGTACGCGGAAGAGTTGAACGCACTCGCTTCGGAGCCCGCGCCGGTGGCGGTTCCCTGCTGGCCGTTCGCCGCAGCTTCAAAACCGACTGCGGTCGCGAAAGCGCCGTTTGCTTCGGAATCGACGCCGCACTCGGTGGAGCCGAAGCCGGCGCCGGTGTTGCACTCGGGGGTCGGATCGGCAAGCGCCGGAGCGGCGGTGAGAGTGGCGGCGATCGCGGTCGCGGTGAGCAGGCCAAGTCGAGTCATGGTTTTCATGTTAGGAAATCCTCCCGTTGATCTTTTACGGGCAGGGGCCAAGCGCAGGTCACAAAGCCCCCTACGCGCGCCTCCGCACCGGCACCCTGCAAAGAGCGGGTGTCATGAGTCGTGTCACTGAACATGCGCACCGTTGCAAGTGCAAAAACGAGGCGGAGAGACCGAAACGGGAAGCAGCAGGACCGAAAAGGCACGAGCGCAGTAGCCCTTTTACAACAAATTCGAGTCTCGCGTCGCTCGGGCACGGTCAGGCCGGTGGTGCGATAACCTAAGTTGCTCCTGCTTCGAAAAATCAGGCCGGTCCTCCGGGGCGCCGCCAGAAGGCGGTGCGGCGCTAGGCCGATGGACGCGGAGGGGGACTGCGGGCTACGGGCAAACGCAAAGGAGCCGCCAGTGTCCGGATACGATCTGATCTCGGGGCTGGAAGTGGATCGCGAACTGCGGTGCTTCATCGAGGACGAGGCGCTACCGGGAACCGGAATCCAGGCGCGGGATTTCTGGCCGGGCTTTGCCGCCCTGCTGCGCGATCTTACCCCCGAGAACCGCCGGCTGCTCCGCACGCGCGAAAGCCTGCAGGGGCGGATCGACGCGCGTAACAGGCGGCTGCACGGGCGCCCGCCTTCGCCGGAGGTGGAGGAGGAGTTCCTTCGCGAGATCGGCTATCTGGTTGACGAGCCGGTGCCCTTTGCGATCGGAACAGACGGCGTGGACCCCGAGATCGCCTCGGTCGCCGGGCCGCAGCTCGTGGTGCCGGTCAACAATGCGCGTTACGCGATCAACGCGGCCAATGCCAGGTGGGGCAGCCTTTACGACGCGCTCTACGGCACCGACGCGCTCGGCGATCTGCCAGAACCCGGCGGATATAACGAGACGCGGGGCGCGCGGGTGATCGCCTGGGGCCGCGACTTCCTGGACGAGGTGGCGCCGCTTGCCGGGGGGAGCCATCACGACATCCGCTCCTACCGGGTCGAGGCGGACGCCTTGGTAACGGAATGCGGGCCGCTTGCCGATCCGGGCCTGCTCGCCGGCTGGCGGGGCAACAACGTCCTGCTTCGCCATCACGGGCTCCACATCGAGATCGTGATCGATCCGTCCACGCCCACCGGCCGGACCGACAAGGCAGGCGTCGCCGACCTGCTCCTGGAAAGCGCCGTCACCGCGATCATGGACTGCGAGGATTCGGTGGCGGCGGTGAACGCCGTCGAGAAGATCGGCGTGTACCGCAACTGGCTCGGGCTGATGAAGGGAAACCTGACCGCCCGGTTCAAAAAAGGCGGCCGCATGGTTCAGCGCCGGCTGGCCGGGGACCGCATGTACCAGGCGCCCGGCGGCGAAGCGCTGACCCTGAAGGGCCGCGCGCTGCTGTTCGTGCGCAACGTCGGGCACCTGATGACCAACCCGATGCTTCGGCTCGCCGGAGAAGAGGTGCACGAAGGCCTGGCCGATGCGGTGATCACGTCGCTGGCCGCGCTCCACGACGTGCGCGGCGCGCGCCGCAACAGCGGCAGCGGCGCCGTCTACATCGTCAAGCCCAAGCTGCAGGGGCCGGAAGAGGCAAGCTTCGCCGGCCGCCTGTTCGACCGAACGGAGGACCTGCTCGGCCTTCCGCGCCACAGCATCAAGATCGGCGTAATGGACGAAGAACGGCGCACTTCGCTGAATCTCGCGGCAACGATCGAGGCGGTGCGCGACCGCATCGTCTTCATCAACACCGGCTTTCTCGACCGCACCGGGGACGAGATCCACACGTCGATGACGCTTGGCCCGATGATCCGAAAGGGCGAGATGAAGACCGCCCACTGGCTTGCCGCGTATGAGGCGAACAACGTCGCAACCGGCCTTGCCTGCGGCTTTGCCGGGCGGGCGCAGATCGGCAAGGGCATGTGGGCGATGCCGGACCGGATGGCCGACATGCTGGAAGGGAAGATCGCCCATCCGCGGGCGGGCGCCACCACCGCCTGGGTGCCCTCCCCCACCGCCGCCACGCTGCATGCCGTGCATTACCACCGCGTCGATGTGGCGGCGCGCCAGCGGGAACTGGCCGAGCAACCGCCGGCGCCGCTGCACGGCATGCTCGCCATTCCTGTGGCGGCCGAGCGCAACTGGTCCGGTTCCGAGGTCGCGGAAGAGCTGGAGAACAACCTCCAGGGCATATTGGGCTATGTCGTGCGCTGGGTGGAACAGGGCGTCGGCTGCTCAAAGGTACCGGACATCCACGACGTCGGCCTGAT
>DASWMM010000327.1:0-1563 GCA_036399755.1 Allosphingosinicella sp. | reverse complement strand
GGTATCTGCAGAACCGGCGCGGAGGGCACCAGGCCCGGCGCGGCGGGCGGCGGAGTGACGCTCCCGGGGGCAACGGCGGGCGTGCCCTTGGACTGGTCCATGAACAATTGCTCGGTGGCGCCGCCGCGCGAAATGGTGACGTTGTCGAACGCCACGCCGGCAAGGGTCACGCCCGGCATGATCTCGTCGCCGACCGCGAAGCTGCGCTGTGTCCCATCGGGAAGCGCAATGATCGCCGAGCCGCGGCCGGAGGCCTGGTCCTGGCGAACTCCGAAAAGCTTCAGGCTCAGCGAGGTCACCACCACCGGCCCGCCGCCGCCTCCCGCAAGCCGGAAGAAAGGATCGAAGCTGCCGAGCAGGCCCGCGCCGGGCTGAACCGCCACGCTCGCCGCGGGCCGCCAGTCGCCGACCGGCCCGACCGGGGTCAGCGCCGTCCAGAACAGCCGCGCGCACTGCACCGCAAGCAGCGTCAGCAGCGCAAGCTCCGCCAGCGTGTAGACATTGGTCCGGGGGACCCGCCGCAGCAACCGCTGCGTGCGCAGGTCCAAAGCCAGGCGCATCCGCCACTCCCCCACTCAGCACCCCGCCGCCATGCGCGGGATATATTCCAGTGTTGTTACAAAGCGTTAGCGCGTACCCGCTGCGGGGAGTCGCGCCAAAGATTGAGGAACACGTTTTCCGCCCCCCGCGCAAGCGTTTAGCGCGCCAGGATCAGCCACAGCGGCCAGGCGGCAAGCGCCATCAACGTGCCGAGCGGCAGCCGGTCCGTCCCCGCTACTGCCTTGCCCCGCAGCCGCATCGCCGCAACCACCGCAAGCCCGATCAGCCCCGCGCCCAGCAGAATGAAGGGGAGAGTCGCCCAGCCGAGCCATGCGCCCAACGCCGCAAGCATCTTTGGATCGCCCCCGCCGAGCCCCTCCCGCCCCCGCACCATGCGGTAGAGGATGCGGATAAGCTCCAGCGCCAGGTAACCCGCCGCCGCACCGAATAGACGCTCCTCCAGACCCGGCCCGATTCCGATCCACGCGACCGCCAATCCGGCGGGAATCAGCGGCAACGTCAGCCTGTCCGGAAGCCAGTGATGCTCGATGTCCAGCGCGGCGAGCAGGAACAGCCACCAGCCGAACACGGCGGTAAACGCCGCCGCCGGCAGCGGATGGGCGAGGAGCGCCGTCAGCCCGACCAAGGCCGCACCCGCCTCCACCGCCAGGTGCCTTTTGTCGATCGCCGCGCCGCACGTCCGGCATTTCCCCTTGGCGAGGAACCAGGACAGGATCGGGATCAGCTCAACCGGCCGAAGCGTCCGGTGGCAGTTATCGCATTCCGATCGCCCGCGCACCACCGACCGCCCTTGCGGCCAGCGCACCAATATCGCCGCAAGAAAAGAACCAATCACCGCGCCGAGCACGAAGCCGAGCGCCGTCGCCCCCCCCGCAGCGAAGGGGTCGTCCATCAGCCCGCCGCGGCGGACAGGGTGCGCTGCGCCTGCACCAGATGCGGCCTGTCGATCATCCTGCCGTCCAGCGACAAGGCGCCGGCGCCCGGAGCAGCCTCGAACGCCGC
>DASWMM010000326.1:0-2531 GCA_036399755.1 Allosphingosinicella sp. | reverse complement strand
CAGCTTCACGAAGAGCACGTACCAGGACGCGGCCGACATGATCACGAGGATGGCGAACGTAGCGATGGCGATGGCGCCGCCCTGTTGAAGGGCCGCGACGAGGCCGTAGGGATTTTCTCCGCCGCCGTGGCCTGCTGCTGCTGGGGTGGTCATGGTCTTAACTTTCCTCTCAGATAATATCTGTAACTGGATGCTGAAGTTCGGCCGATATCAATTTGCCGGCAGGCGCCACGTGATCCGGCCGCTGTAATTATCGCCGACCGGATTGCCGTTGCTGTCCCGGGCCGGCGTAAACCTGGCACGTGCCTTCAGCAGGCGGCAGGTTGTTGCGTCAAGCGACGAAGACCCGCTGGACGACGTCACCGTGCAACCGGTCGCGCGTCCGTTTGCGCCGATTTCGAGGCGGAAGCCGGTGGTGCCGGATTCCTCCGAGCGAAGCGCGGCGGCGGGATAATCCTCGTCCGAGAACAAGGCCGGCAAGTTGCCCTTCGCACGCGCCGGTTCGACCTTCTTGGCCGGGGGCGGCGGAGGAGGCGGCGGCGGAGGCGGCGGCGCCACCACGGCAGGCGGCGACGGCGGAGCCGTGTACGTGATCTGCGGCGGCGGCGCTGTCGTCTGGGTCTGGACGGGCGGCGGCTGCGTGTTGGTCCGCACGATCGGCGGCGGCGACACCACGGGCGGCGGCTGCGTCTCGGGCACGTCGGGCGGCGGCGGCGGCGGCTCCTCTTCGGGGGGCGGAGGCTCCTCGACGTTGAAGGTTTTCAGATCCGCTGCCACTTTCTTGACCACATTGAAGGCCAAACCGGTGACAAAGGCGTAGCCGAGAAGAGCATGCAGCAGGGCCACGACGATGATCGCCGTTAGCCGATTTTTGCTCATTCCTGAATTGTCAGCATATGCCATTAACCAGCCACGCTCCCTCTCTTATTCATCAGCCGGGGATCGGCGCGTATCGGAAACGCGCTTGGCTCCCATCGGTTCAATCGATGTTTCAACATATCATCGATTGCCGGTGTCTCTATCGCGTCGCTTTCGGCGACGCAATGCTCTCGTAAACGCCCGGTAGCGATAAAAAAATGGCGGAAATCCGCCGTTCAGGAAGCTAAACTTATGGTAAGAAGTCACTTAATTTCCGGAGGCGGAATGATTTTTCCACGCGCAAAGCTTTTCGTCTCCGCTCTCGCGCTGCTCGTTGCCGCCGCCGCACCCGCCGATTCGCAGGTGCCGGGCGCACCCGCGCTCACCTATGCGGACCTTGCCGATCTCGGCCTTGGCGCGCCGATCGCGGCCCATGTCCGGGTGGCAAAGGCGAGCACGCTCAAGGCCGAAGCCGCCGCCGGCGTCCAAGCCGGCTTTGCCCGCTTCCTTGTCGAAGCGCAGGTCGTTTCGCTGATCCGCGCTCCGGACGGCCTCGCCGCGCGGATCAGCTACGTCGTCGATCTGCCTCGCGATGCGAAAGGCCGCGCCCCCAAGCTCCGAAAGAACAGCGAGTTCCTGATCCTCGCTGCCCCGGTTCCCGGGCGCGCGAGCGAGGTCCGCCTTGCCGCCCCCGATGCCCAGATCGCCTACGCGGCGGACCGCGCCGAAGCGTTGCGCGCCATTTTGCGCGAAGCTACCGGCGCCGACGCGCCGCCGCGGATCAGCGGCATCGGCCGCGCCTTTCACGTGCCGGGCGCGATCCGCGGCGAAAGCGAAACCCAGATCTTCCTGCTCACCGCCGAAAACCGGCCAGTGTCGCTGAACGTGCTTCGCCGCCCGGGCGAGACTCCCTTGTGGTCGGTGGCGCTGAGCGAGATCGTCGACGACGCCGCCGCGCCGCCGGGCCGCGACACCCTGCTCTGGTACCGCCTCGCCTGCACCCTGCCCCGCAACCTGCCCGCGCAAAGCACGGCGGATGCGGACAGCGCCGGCCGCGCCGCCATCGCCGCCGATTACCGGCTGGTGCTGGATCGGCTCGGCCCCTGCACCCGCGGCCGTGCCCGGCGCTAGAAGGAACACAGCTCCACGCCGACGCCCTTGCAGTCCGGGTAGATGTCGGGCTTGCGGGTGGACACGCGCAGCCCCGTGACGCCCCGGCGTGCCGCAACAAGGTCGTAGATCTCGCGGGCGAGGGTCTCCTGGAGATTGTAGCGTGCGCTGGCGACCAGCGCGCCGACGTCGCTGCGCAGGGAATCGTAGTCCCATGCATCCGCCGCATCGTCGGTGAGGGGGAAGAACGCCTCCGCCAGCCACACTTCCACGGTGATCAGCAGATTCTGCCGGGTGCCGATCTCGAAATCGTGGAAGCCGATATCGGCCGGCACGCAATACTCCTCGAGAACGATCTTGCGCGTTCTGGGCGCGAGCGCCTGCGGCACCAGACCGTCGAGGCGGGGGCGGTCGGTCATGGTTCAGGTCTCCAAGAATTGAACGTCGCGGGCAAGGCCGAGAAAGCGCTGGCCGCCGTCGAGGGTGATGGTTTGCCCGGTGATCGTCGGGGTGGCGATCAGGAAGCGAAGCGCCGCGACGATCTCGTCCACCCGCACACCGCG
>DASWMM010000325.1:0-2334 GCA_036399755.1 Allosphingosinicella sp. | reverse complement strand
TTATCGCGGCGCCTATGGGCGGCGCGGGCCGGTGACGATGACCGCGATCGCCGCCGTCGACATGGCCTTGTGGGACATCAAGGGGAAGCTTGCCGGCCTGCCCGTCTACCAATTGCTCGGCGGGGCGGCGCGCGAGGGCGTGATGGTGTATGGCCATGCCAATGGGGTAACGATCGAGGACACGGTTGCGGAGGCGGAGCGCTACGCCAAGGCGGGGTACCAGGCGATCCGGCTGCAGTCGGGCGTGCCCGGCCTTGCCTCCACCTACGGCGTGTCCAAGGACCGGATGTTCTACGAGCCGGCCGACGCCGAGCTGCCGACCGAGAATCTGTGGTCCACCGAAAAGTATATGCGTGTGGTGCCGGAGCTGTTCGCGGCGGCGCGCGACCGGCTCGGCTGGGACGTCCACCTGCTCCATGACGTCCACCACCGGTTGAAGCCCATCGAAGCGGCGCGGCTCGGCAAGGATCTTGAGCCTTACCGGCCGTTCTGGATGGAGGATGCGGTGCCCGCCGACAATCAGGAGAGCTTCCGCCTGATCCGCCAGCACACCACGACGCCGCTCGCGGTGGGCGAGATCTTCAACTCGATCTGGGACGCCAAGCAGCTGATCAGCGAGCAGTTGATCGATTATATCCGCGCCACGGTGGTGCATGCCGGCGGGATCACGCACCTGCGCCGGATCGCCGCCTTTGCCGACATGTACAACGTCCGCACCGGCTGCCACGGCGCCACCGATCTGTCGCCGGTGGCGATGGCGGCGGCGCTGCATTTCGACCTGTCGGTGCCCAATTTCGGAATTCAGGAATATATGCGGCACACCGACGAGACGGACGCGGTGTTTCCGCACGCGTACCGCTTCGCGAATGGGTCGCTGCACCCGGGCGAAGCGCCTGGGCTGGGCGTCGACATCGACGAGGAACTGGCGGCAACCTACCCCTACAAGCGCGCCTATCTGCCGGTGAACCGGCTCGAAGACGGGTCGATGCACGACTGGTAAGGGTACGAGCCTAGGCTGCGCGTTGCCCAGCGGGATCGACCAATGGCGGCGCCGCTGCCCATTTGCCCGCTTCGTTTTTGATGAGCGGCTGCCCGCACTCCTCGCAGATACCGACAAGGTGCCCGGGCTTTCGCGCCACGGAGGCCAGCGAGGGGCGGTGGCGGCCGAAGGTGCAGAACAGGCTCATATTCGGAATATAGCGCCTGCGGGTGCGAAGGGCACCTACAAGCTTCGAATCGCACCGAATTCCCGCGCCTGTGGCCGCGGGGACTCACCGGCCCGAGTTGGGAAGGCCACTCGACCCGCTTGCGCGGCGCGATGCTTTGTAGTGAAGGGTGCGCATGAGATGGAACAAGCGCCAGAAGGTCGAGCGGCCTGAATACCCGAAACTGATCCCCGTCAGCGGCACCGTGGAGGAAGCGAGCAAGATCCTTGCCCTGATCCAGGCGCACGATCCGGACGCCGCGATCATGGATGGCGGCGAACGCGGCGCATTCCTCAAGGTCCACAACGAAGCCGCCGCCGCCGCCGCGACGGCTGAGAAACGGGACTTCCCGCTGGCATAAGGCCTCCGCGCGGGCTTAGCCGGAGTTCCGCAGCCCGGTAGCAATGGCGTTGATCGAAAGCTGGATCCCCTCGGCGATGCGCGGGTCGGCTTCGCCTGCGCGATGGCGGCGCAGCAGCTCGACCTGCAAGAGGTTGAGCGGTTCGATATAGGGCAGGCGTAGGCGGATCGAGGCTTCGAGAGCCGGCTGCCGTTCAAGCAGGCGCGACTGGCCGGTGACGGTCAGGACGCAATCACGGGTTCGCTGCCAGCCGTCGCGAATCCGGCCGAAGATCGCGGCGCGGGCCGCTTCATCCTCCACCAGGCCGGCGTAGGAAGCGGCGATCTCCAGGTCCGTTTTGGCGAGCACCATTTCGAGGTTCTCCAGGGTGGTGCGGAAGAACGGCCAGGCAGCGCTCATTTCGCGAAGGAGGCCGGGGTCGCCGAACCGCTCCAGCGCGTCGCCGGCGCCGTACCAGCCGGGGAGCATTACCCGCGCCTGCGACCAGCTGAACACCCAGGGGATGGCGCGCAGGTCCTCGATCCGGTCCGACGCGCTTCGGCTCGGCGGGCGCGATCCGATCTTCAGTTGCGCGATTTCGGCGATGGGGGTCATCTGGCGGAAAAAGGTTCGGAAGCCCTCCGTACCGTAGACGAGGTCGCGATAGGCGGCGAATGCGGTCCCGGAGAGCCGGTCCATCGCCTGGACGAACCGCTGCCGCTCCGCCTGAGGAAGGGCCGACTTCTCGAGCGTCGCCAGCAGAGTCGCCGCCGCCATCGCTTCCAAATT
>DASWMM010000324.1:0-3270 GCA_036399755.1 Allosphingosinicella sp. | reverse complement strand
AATGGGCTTCTACCCCGCGTCCAAGCGCGCCGCGGAAGTGCTGGCGCAAGCGTTTGCGCCCCACCTTCACGTCGCCCTGCTGCGCTATTTCTTCATCTACGGCGCAGGCCAGAAGCGCGAAATGCTGATCCCGCGCCTTGTGGATTCGGTGCGCGAAGGCCGATCGGTTTCACTTCAGGGCGAGCAAGGCCTGCGCATCAATCCGGTCCACGCCGGCGACGCCGCCCGCGCCACCGCCGCCGCCGTCCGCCTCACTCAAAGCGCGACGATCAACGTCGCGGGTCCGGAGACCCTGTCCATCCGGGCGATGTGTGAGACCATCGGCACGCGGGTCGGCCGCGAGCCTGTTTTCACCCACGACTTCGATGCCACACCCCCAGCACTGATCGCCGATACGCGCCGGATGGCCGAGCTCCTGGTTGCGCCAACCCAGCGCTTCGAGGATGCGATCGGCGAGCTCGTCCAGGGATGAACATGCCGCCCCCTGAACCCTCCGGCGCCCCAACCAAACGCCACATGCTCGTCTTCGACAGCGCCTACACCTACAAGATCATGGTGGAGCGCAAGGTGGCGGTAATCGTCACCGGGCGCGATCTCGGCGGCTATTTCGACCATATCTGGACCTGCCACCCGGTCGCCTCCCTGCTCGAACCAGAAGGCTCGCCGGAACGCTTCGGCCGCCCGCGAATCCATGAACTGGCGCCGCGGCACACCTTGGTCGAAGGCCGGATCGGGCGCTATCCGTGGCTCGCCTGGTTCGGGATTCTCAATTTCCTCCTCGCGCAGATTGATCTCATGCGCCTCCTCCTGCGCATCGTCCGCGACGAGGAGGTCCAAATCATCCGCGCGGAAGACCCGCACTACAATGGGCTGCTGGCGCTGATCGCCTCCCGCCTCCGCAAGCTGCCGCTGATGATCGGCGTCTGGGGCAATCCCGGCGCCGTCCGCAAGGTCACCGGCGTTCCCCTCACCCCCCGCCTGTTCCGCAAGGTGTGGGTGGAGGAGCTGGTGGAACGCTTTGTGCTTCGCCGCGCCGACCGAGTGATGGCGCAGAATGAAGACAATCGCCGCTTCGTGGTCTCCTCGGGCGTCCCGCGGGAAAAGACGGCGATTTTCCGGATCGGCAACCTCCTCCACGCGGCCCATTTCACCGATCCTGCCACGCGCGGCGACGGGCAGGCCGATCTCGCCGCCCTCGGCGTCGCCGGCGAGCACACCTTGCTCACCGTTTCCCGCCTCCAGGAGCTGAAACTCGTCCACCACGTCATCCACGCGGTGAAGACGCTCAAAGACGGCGGCCGCCGGGTCGTCGCGCTGTTCGTCGGTGAAGGGCCGTATCGTGGCGAGATGGAGGCGCTCGCCGCCGAACTGGGCGTCACCGGCCAGGTGGTATTCTGCGGCAATCGGGAGCAGCAATGGCTCGCCCGCGTCATTCCGGCGGTATCGATGGTCGTCTCCCCCCTCACCGGCCGCGCCATGGGGGAGGCGGCCCTGGGCGGCGCGCCGATGGTCGCCTACGACATCGACTGGCATAGCGAGCTGGTGACAGGCGGCGAGACCGGCGAGCTCGTCCCCTATCTCGACCACGCCGCAATGGCCGACGCCATCGGGCGCATCCTCGACGATCCGGAGCGCGCCCGCCGCATGGGCGCCGCCCTGCGGATCAAGGCAATGGCGATGCTGGACCCGGCCACTGCCGACCGCGCCCAGATCGCCGCCTACGAAGCGCTGCTCACCCCCCCGCAATCCTGAGCGACCGGCCGCACGGCTGCGGCCGGGCCCGCGTCAGACGTAAAAGTCGCTCTTCTCCGGAAGAAAGCCGGGCGGCGCGACGACATTCAGGACCAGGTCCGCCACGCCGTCCCCGTCGATATCCGCTTCCAACACCCAGGCACGAGCATAGTCGGCATTCTGCGTGACGCGCAGCTGCCCGGCTTCGTGGGTGAACTCGTTCGACCCCAGCCAGCTGAACTTGGTGTCGCCATTGGCCGCATTGCCGTCGGCATCGATAAACGTGAGGTCGATCTTGTCCCCCTTGGTGAAGTCCATGATCACGTCCGCATCGTGGGCAGTGGACTCGGCGGCGGCCTGGTAGACGAACACGTCCTTTCCGGCGCCGCCGGTAAGCGTGTCGCTGCCAAGGTTGCCCATGATCGAATCGTTGCCGCTGCCGCCGACGATCGTGTCGGCGCCGCGGCCGCCACGCACGTTGAAGCTGCCGTCCGTCTCCGCCGCGCCGTTGAAGTTCAGCACTTCATTGGCCTGCAGCGACAGCGCCACCACCGTCATTCGCTCGCCCGCGCCGACATTGCCGTCGTGCATGACGAGGCTGTAGCCGTTCGGCGCCGCCGAATCGCCGGAGCTGTAGACGGCAAGCTTCTCGACCGAGAGGAGATCGTCGCCATCAAAGGCCAGCGCGTAGGTGCCGAGCAGCCCCACCGTGTCGAAGCCGAGGCCGCCATCCGCCTGGTCTTCATTGGTGAAGGCGCCGCCCCAGTACAGGAAATCGCTGCCCCCGCCGCCGGAAACCGTGTCGTTGCCGCCCGCATCGAGCACGACGAGATCGCTGCCGCCGCCCATCGCCACCACATTGTCGAGCGCGTTGGCATAAACGCCCTGGCCCACGGCGGAGGTGCCGGTGAGCTTTTCGACGCCGTCGGCAAGCCGGTACATAGCCGAAAAGTCGTCGCGGCTGCCGAGCCCGGTGAGAACCTCGTCAAGGCCGCCGTCCGCTGCTTCGATGACCTGATCGTCTAACGAATCGACCAGGTAGAGGTCGTCGCCAGGTCCGCCGGTCATCGCATCCGCGCCCGCGCCGCCGTCGAAGCGGTCATTGCCGCTGCCCCCGGCCAGAACGTCGGCGCCGGCGCCGCCAGCGAAGATGAAGCGCCCGTTGGTCTCGGCCGATCCGTCGAAGTTGACGCTTTCACCCGCCTGGAGGCCGGAGAAATCGACCCGCAGCGACGAGCCGGCCGCGACGTTCCCATCATGGGTGACGATGCGGTAGCTGAGAAGGCCGCCGCCGCCGCCATAAAGAGAGTCACCGCCGGAAAGCAGCGTCAGCGCTTCGATGCCCGACAGGGTGCCTTCGCCGAGAGCGACATCGTATTCGCCCTGCAGGATCGCCTGATCGGCGCCGGCCCCGCCGTCGAGTGTGTCCGCCGCATCCAGAAAGCCGCCAAGGAACAGCGTATCGTCGCCGTCCAGACCGGAAACGGCATCCGCCCCGCTTTGGTTCAGGCGGAACAGGTCCGCTGCCGAGGTGCCCGT
>DASWMM010000323.1:0-4096 GCA_036399755.1 Allosphingosinicella sp. | reverse complement strand
GCCCGCCAGGCCCTGGAAGTAATCGCCCTGCCGGTTTGCATTCTGGGTGGCGAAGGCGATCACCCGAAGCCGGTCGTCGCAGGCGGAGCGGTCGATCGCGATCTGCCCCACCGGCTTGCCGTAGGTGTTGGTGCCGACCAGCGCCATGTTGTTGCCGAGATACGGAACGAACGCGTTGATCACCAGCTCGCTCGCCGACGCCGTGCCGCCGGTGCCGATGAACGCGATCTTGGCCGGCGCGATCGACTGGGTGAGCGGCGAGAAGGTGCGGGTCTCATTATATTGCGACTTGCTCTGCCGGAAGGTGGTGAAGCTGAACACGTCGCTTGTGGAGCGGGCGCCGCCGAGCAGGTCGCCCATCAGCTCGGCGATGGAGACAAGCCCGCCGCCATTGTAGCGCACGTCGACGATCACCTGGGAAACGCCGGCCGCCTTGAACGACGCGAAGGCGTTGCGAAGCGCCGGATCCGCCGTGTTGATAAAGGTGCGCAGGTTAAGGTAGCCGACCTTGCGGCCGCCATCGTCGAGGATCTTGGCGCCGTAGCGGCTCGACACGGGGGTAAGCTCGTAATCGGTCTTGCGCAGCGTCACGTCGCGGGTCGCGCCGCTCTGGTCGCGGACGCGCAGCACCCGGGTGACGCCGGGGTCGCCCGGCCCAAGGGCGTTGGTAACGGTCTGCGGGCCGTTGCTTGTGGACATCAGCTCGCTGACCAACTGGAGGTTGCCGGCGCTGGTGCCGATGGCGAGAATTTCCGTGCCGCGGTCGATGTTGGCGCCAAGCGCCGGCGTGCCTTCAAAGGTTTCCGCGACGAAGACCCGGCGTCCCGTCGTGTCGTAGCTCAGTCGGAAGCCGAAGCCGGCGCTGGAGCCGCTGTCGTAATAAGCGTTCTCCTCGGCGATCGAGGTCAGGTAGGTGAAGAATCGGTCGCGGCCCTGGGACCGGGCGGTCGCCGTCAGCGAATCGAGATAGGCTTCCACCGTTGAATAGCTCGCCGGGCTGGGATTGCCGGGCAGCGTCTCGGGGAAGAGGTACCACTCGTTCATCTGGGCGGTGACCCAGTCCTTGCGCTCGCTCAGCGAACAGCCGGCGGTGCTCGTCGGCGGCGGGGGGGGAGGGGCGCTGCCGGTTGGCGGCGGAGTCACGGAGGTATTGCCGCCGCCGGAGCTGCCGCCACCGCCGCAGCCCGCCAGCAGGGCGATGACACTTAAAGCCGTCCCAAGCCGCCTGATACGCATCACAAATCCTCCTCCGGAAGCAAACCCTTAGCTTCATTGGATAAATTCGCAAAATGAAAGTTTCGTCGGCGCACTGGCCGGGCATCCTGCGCACGAAAAAGGGCGCCGGCAAGACACCGGCGCCCCATATTTCAACGCTCTAGCCGATCAGTTAGCGTCGTAGATTCGAACCACCGCATTGGTGCGGGCGTCGATCTGGTAGATGTTGCGCCCATCCGAGCGGTAATAAACGCCGCCGCCGTCGCGGAAGCGGCTGCGCAGGTTGCTCGGCACGCCGTACAGGTTGCCGCTCGCCCGCTGGCCGACGCGCAGGGTGGTGCCGGTAGTGGCGCAATCGTTGTTGTTGTTGCCGCCGCCGAACAGATTGTCGATGATGCCGCCAAGCCCGCCGCGATCGCTGTCCTCGCAATAGGATTGGTAGGGGCCGCCCTGGCCGTACGCGTCCTGATTGCCATAGCCTCCATTGCCGTTGCCCTGGTTGCCGTAGCCCTGGTTCCCGTAGCCCTGGTTGGAGCCATATTGACCGCCGCCGCGGCCGTCCGCCTGGGCGAGCTGGTCGCGGAACATCCGCACGCGCCCTTGCAGGTCGGTGCGCTCCTGCTGGGTCAAACCGTTGCGGCTATATTGCCGCTCCAGCCGCGTGATGTCTCGCAACTGCATGCGCAGGGTGCGCGCCTCGCGCTGGTCGATCTCGCCGGATTGAACGCCGGCCTGGATGCGGGCTTCGAGCCGCGCGATGCGGTTGTTGACGCCAACCGCGCCGCCCGCGTTGACGTTCGAATACCCGTTCTGATTCTGGTATTGCGCCGCTGCCGGCGCGGCGACCGCAAGCGCGCCAAGCGCCGTGGCCGCGATGAGAAGCTTCTTCATAGCCGATACTCCAACAAGGCCCCACCGCTTCGAGACCACAACGAAGCCGAAACGAGATCGTTGCGCCGGCTCGTCGCGTGGCACCTGCAACCTGTCCCGCAACACCCTCGCCCGCAGCCACCGCCAACCGATTGCCCGGGCCTTGCCCCTCCGCTAAAGCCCGCGTCATGCAGACCGATCCCTTCACGCCCGAGATCAGCTTCGTCTCCACCCCGCGCGTCGCCTGCGACGGCGCAAGCGAGACCCACCCGGCGCTCGGCCATCCCCGCGTCTACATGCAGATCGATGAAAAGGGCTTTGTCGACTGCGGCTATTGCGACAAGCGCTTCGTGCTGAAGGGCGGCCCGGCCGATCAGGGCGGCTCGGAAGCCTGAGCCTACCAGCGGCCGCCGCCGGGCCGCTCTCCGCGAAGTTCCGCCAGCCGCCGAAGCGTGGCGCGCGACACATTATCCGGCAGCGCGTCGAGCGGGAAGAAACGCGCTTCCGCCACCTCCATCGCGTCCGCATTGGGCTCGCCGTCGGCGCGGGCGGTGAACAGGTGGATCGTGTCGCGCTTTCCTTCGGAAGTGTTGGCGTGGCAGCCGACGAAGACGAGGTCGCGCACCTCCAGCCCGGTTTCCTCCTTCACCTCCCGCGCCGCCGCGGCGTCCGGGCTTTCCCGCCGCCCGATGCCGCCGCCCGGCAGAACGAACAGGTGCGTCGGGCCATAACTGTTGCGGATCAGCAGCAACTCGCCCGCGCCGTTGAACACCATCGCCTTGACGCCCCGGGTCCGCACCCGGAGCACCCGGAAGACGAACCTTCGAAGCCGGTAGGCGATCTGGAGCGGTATGTTCATTGGCGCAGCATAGCGCAGAAGGGCGGCGGCGCGAACGGGCTGGCGGTTGGCGGCGGCGCGCTTATATCGGCGCCATGACATTCACCGCCGATCCCCGCCGCTTCCTCTACCGCGACGATGCGCTTTCGCCCGACGCTGCCCTTCGCCTCACCGCCGACGCGCTGCAGCGCTGCGACGATGGCGAGCTGTTCCTCCAATATACCGCGTCCGAAAGCTTCGGCTTCGACGACGGGCGCCTCAAGACGGCGGACTTCAACAGCCAGGCCGGCTTCGGCCTGCGCGGAGTTTCGGGCGAAACCACCGCCTTCGCCCACGCCAACGAGCTTTCGGAGGCCGCGATCCGCCGCGCCGCCGAGACGATGGCGGTACTCGATCCCGCCGCCGGCGCCCGCCCCGCGCCACCGCGACGCACCAACACGGCGCTTTACACCGCATCCGATCCGTTGAGCCTCGTGCCGTTCGCTCAGAAGGTGGCGCTCTGCCAGCAGATCGACGCCGCCGCCCGCGCCCGCGACCCGCGCATTGTGCAATGCTCCGTCGGCCTGTCGGGAAGCTGGTCGGTGGTCGAGATCGTCCGCCCGGACGGCTTCGTCGCCCACGACGTGCGGCCGCTCGTTCGCCTCAACGTCCAGCTCGTCGTCGAGCAGAACGGCCGCCGCGAGACCGGCGTCCACGGCCTCGGCGGCCGCTACCTCTACGACGATCTGTTCAAGCCCGAGACCTGGAACCGCGGCATCGACATCGCGCTGGCCCAGGCGCTTGTGAACCTCGACGCCGTCGCCGCGCCGGCGGGCGAGATGACCGTGGTGTGCGGTCCCGGCTGGCCCGGAGTCCTTCTCCACGAAGCGATCGGCCACGGCCTCGAAGGCGATTTCAACCGCAAGGGCACCTCCGCATTCGCCGGCCGGATCGGCGAACGCGTCGCCGCGCCCGGCGTGACGGTGGTCGACGACGGTGCAATTGGCGAGCGGCGGGGGTCGCTGTCCATAGACGACGAGGGCACGCCGACCGGCTGCACCACCCTAATCGAGGACGGCATCCTCAAGGGCTATATCCACGACCGCCTCAACGCGCGGCTGATGGGTGTCGAGCCGACCGGCAACGGCCGCCGCCAAAGCTTCGCCCACGCGCCGATGCCGCGCATGACCAACA
>DASWMM010000322.1:0-7315 GCA_036399755.1 Allosphingosinicella sp. | reverse complement strand
ACGACGATGCGGTCGCCGGGACGGGCGAGCTGGGCAAGGCGGCGGCCGCACTCCTCGCGAGAAGGGATGTGCTCGGCCTTGCGCCCGGCGGCGGCCACGCCCGCGACGATGTCCTCGCTGCCGACGGTGCGTTCGACGGTGCCGCCGAAATAGACCGGGTCGGGCATCAGCAGGACGTCGTCCGCGCCCATGTGATCGGCAAAGGCGGCGGTGAGTTCGTTCCGCATCACCCGGAGCGGGCCGTAGCCGTGCGGCTGGAAGAACAGCAGCAAGCGGCCGGGGAAAGCGTGCAGCGTCTTCAAGGTGGCGGCGATCTTGTCCGGGTTGTGGCCGAAATCGTCGATCACATCGATGCCGCCCTGGGTGCCGACATGGTCGAAGCGGCGGCGAAGGCCAGTGAAGCCGCCAAGCGCCTCGGCAGCTTGTGCAAGCGGCACGCCGGCGGCGCGGGCGGCGGCAAGGGCGGCCAGGGCGTTCGAGGCATTGTGGCGGCCGGGGACCTGCAGGCGCAGCGGCACCGCTTCTTCGCCGGCGCGGACGGTGAGGCCGATCGCGAACGGCGCTTCCTCGATGTCTTCGGCGCAAAGGTCCGCCGAGCCGTCGTACAGGCTGAAGGTGACGGTTCGGCCCCGCTCCAGCGTGGCGGCAAGGGCCCGCGCTTCGGCGTCGTCGGCGTTGAGGATGGCGGTGCCGGCGCGGCCGAGGAAGCCGCCGAACAGGTCGCGCAATTCCTCCATCGTTTTGTGGTCGAGGCTGACGTTGTTGAGCACCGCGATGCCCGGCGCGTAGAGCGCGATCGAGCCGTCGCTTTCATCCACTTCGCTGACAAAGGCGCCCCCGGTGCCGGCAAGCGCGCTTGCGAACGGCGCGTCGTCCGTGACGAAATTCTTCATCACCGCGCCGTTCATCACCGTCGGGTCCTTGCCGGCGGCATGGAGGATCCAGGCGATCATGCCGGTGACGGTGGACTTGCCGCTGGTGCCGGCGACGCCGATCGACAGCGGCGCGCCGTTGAACAATTGGGCAAGCAGCCGCGGGCGGGTGAGGTGCTCGGCGCCGAGCCGGCGGGCGGCCTGGACGTCGGGGACGGTCTCCTCGACGGCGGCCGAGGTGACCAGGATTTGGCTGGCGCTGGTCAGGCCGCTGCCGTCCTGCGGGAACAGGCCGATGCCCTGGCGCTGCAGGTAGGCGAACTTGTCGCCGAGACGGCCGGCGTCGAGCGAGCGGTCGGAGCCGGCGACATCCGCGCCCTGCGCGCGCACGATGCAGGCCAGGGGAAGCATGCCGCTGCCGCCGATGCCGCAAAAGAAATAGGATTTGGTTTGGGCCATGGCGCCGCCCTATTGAGGAAGCGCGGGCTTTTCAAACACTAGGAGCAGGGATGCGAATTGCAGTGGTGGCGCCGAGCACGCCGCTCGAGCCTCAACTCGCGGAAAAGGTGCTCGCCCTCGCCGCGGCGGAGTTTCCGGAGGTGGAGCTGGCGATCAGCGCGCAATGCTTTTTGCGCTTCGGCCATTTCGCCGGCGAGGATGAAGTGCGGGCGGGGGCGTTCGTGGAGGCCGCCAACGATCCCGACGTCGATGCAATCTGGTTCGCGCGGGGCGGCTACGGATCGTGCCGGATCGCCGAGGATGTTATCGCGGCGCTTGGCCCGGCGGCGCGCGGCAAGACCTATTTCGGCTATAGCGACGCGGGCTACCTGCTCGCCGGCCTGCATCGCGCCGGTTTTCCCCACTTGGTCCACGGACCCATGCTTGGGGATGTCAAGCGCGAGGGCGGTGAGGCGGCGATGCGGCGCTCGCTCGCCTGGCTTGCCCGCCGAGCGCACGAGTCGCTCGAAGGGAGCCTGGAACCGGGGGTGCCGACCGTTGCCTTCAACATCACCGTGCTCAGCCAGTTGCTCGGCACGCCGCTGGAGCCCGATCTTTCCGGCCACGTGCTGATGCTGGAGGACGTGGCCGAATATATGTACCGGATCGACCGGTCGCTGTTTCACATCACCTCGCAGGCCTCGATCCGCCGCGTCGCCGGCATCCGCTTCGGGCGCTGCACCGATGTGTTGGAAAACGATCCGGAATTCGGCGCGGATGCGGAGGATGTGGTGCGCCACTGGTGTGGGCGCTCCGGCATACCCTATCTCGGCCGGTGCGACATCGGCCACGATGCGGCGAACAAGGTCGTGCCCTTCGGAATGCCGTCCTAATCCACATTATATTCGCGCCGGGGCGGTCTAAGGCGGGGCTGTAACGAATTCCCCTCTAGAATCGCTTGCACTCCCCGCGCGTTTAAGCTGTATCAAGCCACGAACATACAGGGAGGGTTTTATGGCAAAGGCAACAACTGCAGCATCGGGTCGTGGCGGCGGGCTTCAGCGCCCGGTGCAGCCTTCGGACGAACTCGCGGTGGTGACGGGCAAGGACCCGCTTCCGCGCAGCCAGGTCGTCAGCAAGATGTGGGATTATATCCGCACGAACAAGCTGCAGAACCCGGAGAACAAGCGCGAGATCGTCGCCGACGACGTGCTGCGCAAGGTGTTCGGCAAGGACAAGGTGACCATGTTCGAAATGAACAAGCATCTGTCCAACCACCTGTCCAACCCGAAATAAGCCGCGCCCGCCGGGCCACACCGGCGGAGTATCGCAGCAACAAGGCCGCTCCGGTGCAGACCGGGGCGGCTTTGTTGCGTCTGGCGCGGGCGTCTAGCGGCAGCCGCGCCAGCCCCGCGCGCCGCGCTGCGCCTGATCGAGGTGGAAGTGATCGCGGTGCGCGGCGTTGTAGTCGGGTGAGAGAACGGTGGCGAAGAGATCGCAGGCGCCGTCGCGGGCCGCTCGGAGGAAGCGGCCCTTTGCGCCCCTGTCGTTCCAATCGCCCACAACGCTGACCCGGCGGCCGTCGGCGAGGCGGAAGGCGGCGATGTCGACCGCGTTGGCGGTGGAGTGCTCGCTCCACGCGCCTTCCGAGCGGCCGTAGATGCGGCGGCAGCTATAGCTTCCGAAATGGTCGATTCCGACGACCTTTGAGCCGAGATGCTTGAGGGCGGCGGGCTGGACGGCGTGCCATTCCCAAAGCGCCAGCGAGGCGGAAACGGCGCAGCTCGTACCGCGATCGGCCGGCTGCCAGGCGACCTCCAGCGCGCCGCCCTTGGTGAAGCGCACGGCATCGTCATAGCCGCACTGGCCGCTTCGCCGGGCGGGGAGCGGGGTGAAGCGCACCCCGGCGTCGCGCAGAAGGGCGCGGCAGCGGGCGCCTTCGCCGGTGAGGCCGGTGAGCTTGCGGCCGGTGAACGCGCCGACCGGTTGGGTGAGATCGAGCTCGGTCCAGGGCATGTCCTCCGGGTGGCTTTGCGCATAGCCCCAGAGCAGCAAGGCGGCGAAAGCCAGGACCGCGAGGAGGAGCAGGCGCTTTGCCCAGCGCAGCGCCCGCACGCTCAGCGCCGCCGCGCGGTTTCGAAGGCTTCGGAGGTGACCGGGTAGCCGGCGTCCTCGGGAATGCAGACGAAGCGGCGGCCTTCGCGCTCCTCTACCCATGGGGTGATCTGGCGGACGGGGTGGCGCGCGGCGTTGGCGCGGGCTTCGTCGAGCGAGGCGAAGAGGGCGAGGCGTTCCAGGTTGCGGCGGGTCGGGAAGATGGCGTGCGCGCGGCCTGCGTCCAGGTCTTCGAGCACGTTTGCCGCGCTCGCCCAGAAAGCGCTGACCGCCTCATTCTGATCGGCGCTGGTCACGTTAGCCCCCGCGGGGGCTTCGGCGAGGTAGAAGAGGGTGTCGAAGCGGCGGGTTTCGCGAAAGTTGGGGCACCAGCGGGCGAAGGGGGTGAGCGCCTTCAGGTCAACGGTGAGGCCGAGATCGGCGAGGATTGCGGCGAAGGGCTCGCCGGCGGCAAGGCGCTGGCGCAGTGCGTCGGGCTCCGTAGGGGCGGGATGGAGCGCGGGAGCGATGCCGGTTTCCTCCACCGTCTCGCGGATGGCGGCCACGCGCGCGGCACCGTCCTCGATCTGCGGCGCGAAAAGCGCGGCGGAGGCGTGGTCGTCGGCCTCGATCCGGCCGCCGGGAAACACCAGGGCGCCGGCGGCGAAGGCCATGGTGTGGGCGCGCTCCATGATCAGGATTTCGGGCGCGCCGCCGCCTGGCGCCGGGCGCATCAGGATCAGGGTCGCCGCCGGGATCGGCTCGGGAAGCGGATCGGACATCAGGCAGCCGTTAGGCCGCACGGCGCGGCGAAGGAAGGGGCTTCAGGGCGCGCCCAGGGTGGCGGAGAAGAAGTCGAGGAGGCGTCGGCGGTATTCGTCCGTTTGAAGGTCGCAGGTCTGCTTGTGATCAAGTCCGGGCACGATCCAGAGCGCTTTCCGCCCCGATGCCGCGGCGAAGAGCGCGCGCGTTTCTTGTGGGGGCGTATGGCCATCGGCCCCGCCGCCGATCACCAGCACGGGCGCCCGATAGCCGCCTGCCGCGCGGAGCGGGGACAGCCGCGAAGGCCACACGCCGAGCCGAAGCCGCGACTGAAAGCTCAGCAGCGGCTCGAGCAGTGCGGCGGGCCAGCGTCCCAGAATGCCGCCGATCCGGTTGCGGATGCCGCGCCGAATGTCGGGGTAAACGGCCTGAAGGACGAGCGCGTCGGCGGCAACCGGACCGGCATCGCCGATCAGCGCGGCGGCGCCGCCCAGCGAAATGCCGATCACGCCGACCTCCATGTGGCCCGCTTCGCGCAACCACGCCACCGCCGCCGCCGCATCGCGGGACTCGGCAAGGCCGAACGACTTCGACGCGGGGGCGGACTCGCCGTGGCCCCGGAGGTCGATGGTCATTGCCGCATAGCCCCGCTCGGCAAGCCAGGCGGCGTTGGCGGCGGTCGCCGCGCGGGAGGCGCCGTTGCCGTGGAGCAGCAGGATCGCGGGAGAGGATGGGGTGCGGCCGGGCCAGTAGGTTGCGGCAAGGGAGAGGCCGTCGGTGCTCGTCAGGCGAAGGTCGCGGGCCGGGGCGGGTGGGGGCGGCACGTCCGAAGGCGTCGATGCCATCAGCAGCGAGCCGACCAGCCACGCCGAGACGAGGCCGAGCAGCGGCAGCGCCGCGAGGAAGTAAGGGGAGCGCAGGCGCCGCATAAGCGGCACCTTCCGCGTGATTGATCGACGGGTCAATGCGGGAGCGAGGAGGGGCTCGCGGTCGCGATCCTTGTCGCGACTGAAAAGGCGGCCCTAGGCGATCAGCTCCGGGACTGCGGGGAGGAAGAGGCAGACGCCGTTCACCGCGCGAACCTCGCGGGTTTCGGGCACGAGTTCGCGCCATGCTTGTCCCTCCCGCACGTGGAAGCCGGCGAAGAGTTCAAGGCGGTAAGGCGGCGCTTCCCAGGCGGCGAAGATGTCCGAGCGGAAGCGGGCGCTCGGTACGCCAGGCTCAGCCCGCATGCCGCGGCGCTGTAGCAGCGCACGGGCACCGGCGGGGGCGAGCAGGATGTCGATGTCGCGCACCGCCACCGGCGCGCCATGCACAGCCATGGCGGCGCTGCCGATCAGCCACCAAGGCTCGGCGCAGCCCGCGAGTTCGCGGCCAATGTCCGCAAGTCGCGCGCCGAGTACCGGGTCGAGCTCAGCTTTCGCCGGCAAACGCTTTCTCGAGGGTGGGAATATCGATCTTCACCATCTTCATCATCGCCTGCATGGCGCGCGCGGCGGCGGGGCGGTTGGGGGAGGTGATCATGTCGGCGAGGGCCCGGGGCGCGATTTGCCAGCTCAGGCCCCAGCGGTCGGTGATCCAGCTGCACGCCACCGGCTGGCCGCCGTTCGCCACCATCAAGTCCCAGATCCGGTCGACCTCCGCCTGGTCGTCGCAATCGACCTGCAGCGACAAGGCCTGGGTGAAGGGCGAGCCCGCCCCGCCGTTGAGGCCGACATAGGAGCGGCCGGCGAGGGTGAACTCGACGGTGAGCACGTCCCCCGCCTTGCCGGCGGGGTAATCGGCCGGAGAGCGGTGCACCGCGTCGATCCGGCTGTTGGGGAGGAGGGAGACGTAGAAGGTTGCGGCTTCTTCGGCCTGGCCGTCGAACCACAGGCACGGTTTGATCTTGTCGGTCATGCCTGCCCTCCCAGTTGCGCCGCCTTGTCGAGGATAACCTCAAAGCCGCCCCAAAACATGCGCTTGCCGTCGAAAGGCATGTTGGCGTGGTCCGCCTGCATGTCCGGATCGGCCATCATCTTGCCCCAGGCGGAGTCGCGGGTCGCCTTGTCCGGCCACTCGATCCAGGAGAAGACGACGTGCTCGCCGTCCTGCGCCTTCACCGCCCGGCGGAAATCGGTGACCTCGCCATCGGGCACGTCATCGCCCCAGGCTTCCACCACGCGGAGGGCGCCGAATTTCGTGAAATTGGCTTCGGCCGTTTTCGCCAGCTCCAGATAAGCGGCGCGGTTGCCCTCCGGCACCGGCAGCACGAAGCCGTCCACAAACGGGCCGGTGCCACTGCCCTCGTCCAGGATCGACGCGAAGCCGCCCATCACCATTCGCTTGCCGTCGAACGGCATGGAGGCGCCCATTTCCTCCATGCGCGGGTCGCTCATCATCTTCTCGTTGAAGGCGTCGCGCGCCTCGCGGGAGGCGTGTTCGAACCAGGAGAAGACCACGGTTTCGTCGGGTTTCGCCTGCACCGCCTTGGCGAAGCTGGTCGTCTCGCCGTCCGGCACGTCGCTTGCCCAGCATTCCACCATGCGCCGCAAACCGAACTCCTCGAACAGCCCGAGGGCGCTTTCGGCGTGGCGAAGATATTCCTCCCGCTTTGCCGTCGGCACCGCGACGATGAAGCCTTCCACATAGGTCATGGCGTGTTCTCCTGCTGATCGTTCAACTCAAGCGGCGGCGGCCCTGTGCGCTTCCGCTTCGGCAAGGCCGGCGAGCTGCGCCGTGACCATGTTCCAGCCGGGCTCAAAGCCCATTGCTTCATGCGCCTTTACCGCGGCTTCGGTCCAGTGGCGTACGCGCGCGGTGTAGCGGGTGCCGCTGCCCTCACGCTCGAACGTGACGATCGTCACCGAAGGGAAGTCGCAGTCGCTATCCATATGCCCTTTGGGTTGCCAGCCGGCGGTAAACGCGTTGGTGGCGACGATCCGCTCGCCAGGCACGACTTCGAGGAAGACGTTCTCACTGGGGTGCGCTTCGCCTTCGGGGCCCCGCATGTTGAAGGCGAAGCGGCCGCCGGTGCGCAGCTCAAGCGCCGAGAACTCGGTCTTCCAGGGCAAGGGTGCCCACCACTCGGCGGTGCGCTCGGTCCAGACCCGGTAGACGGTTTCCGGCGGCGCATCGATGAAGCGGGTGACGGATAGCTCGAGGGATTG
>DASWMM010000321.1:0-13157 GCA_036399755.1 Allosphingosinicella sp. | reverse complement strand
GAACTGGGCGGGGGATACGTTCACCGCCACCCGGATGTCGCTTGGCCAACGCGACGCGTCCTTGCAGGCGCGGCGGAGCACCCACTCGCCGATCGGAATGATCAGGCCGCTTTCCTCCGCAAGGCCGATGAAGTCCAGTGGCTGGATCAAGCCGCGCTCCGGGTGGCGCCAGCGAAGCAGGGCTTCAAAGCAGTCGATCCTGCCGGTGCCGAGGTCGAGCAGCGGCTGGTAGTGGAGTTCGAACTGTTCCCCGGCGATCGCGGCGCGAAGGTCGGTCTCCATCTGGCGGCGTTCGCTGAGGCGGGAATCCATGCCTTGTTCGAAGAAGCGGTAGGTGCCGCGGTTTTCCGCCTTGGCGCGGTAGAGCGCGAGATCGCTCCGCTTCATGAGCTCGGCGCCGTCCACGCCGTCGCCCGGCGCAAGGCTGATGCCGACGCTGGCGCCGATTGCCACCGTGTGCCCATCGAAGGTGAACGGCTCGCTGAGCCGCTCCACCACGCGGGCGGCAAGCCCTTCGGCATGCGCCGCTTCGCCGATATTGCCCTGAAGGATCGCGAATTCGTCTCCGCCGAGGCGGGTAACGAGATCGTTGGCGCGGACGATGTCGCGCAGGCGCCTTGCGGTTTCCTTGAGGATCTGGTCGCCGATCGGGTGACCCAGCGTGTCGTTGACCTCCTTGAAGCGGTCGAGATCGATGGTCAGCACGGCCGCCTGGTGGCCGCGGCTGAACAAGGGGGAGAGCCTGTCGAGCTCCTCGGTAAAGGCGGCCCGGTTCGGCAGGTCGGTCAGCACGTCGTGGGCGGCGAGAAAGGCGATCCGCTCCTGCGCGGCCCGCACGTCGGTGATGTCCTCATGCGTCGAAACCCAGCCGCCAAGGGGGAGGGGGCGGCGGTGGATGGAGACGGTCCGCCCGTCCGCCTGTCGCACCTCCGTTTTGGTGACGGCAGCGCCGCTTTCGGCCGCTTCGGTGCCGGTTTGCACCGTGGAAAAATCCGGATGTTCGTGGTTCAAATAGGCGAGGATGGCGGAAAGGGGCGTGCCTTCGACCAGCAGCTCGGCCGGCATGCCGTAGAGATCGGCGTAGCGGCGGTTGCAGATGATCAGCCGCTGCTGCCCGTCGAACATCGACAGGCCCTGGGCCATGTTGTCCATGGCGGCGTTGCTGATCTCGACCTGGCGCTCGAGCCTGGCGGTGAGCCGTTCCCGCTCGGCGGCGCCGCGCAAGACTTCCTCGGCCAAGGCGGCTTTCTCGTCCGCCTCGGCGACCTGGGCATTGGCCAGGCGCCGCTCGAGCAGGATCAGGCCCAAGGCCACGGCAAGGATCAGAAAGGCGGCGGCGGTGACGATGGTGGCGAGGGTCTCGCTTTCGATGCTGGAGACCGGCACCGTGACGTTCCCCATCGGGTAGATGGTCACCGCCGCCATGCCGGTGAGGTGAAGGCCGCAGATCGCGACTGCCAGCACCAAAGGCGGCAAGGCGCGCGTGCCCGCCGTGCGGCGTGCGTGCATCCAGACGGCAAGTGAGGCGAGCGCCATTCCGGCCATGATCGAGGCCAGAACGAGCCTGGCATCCCACAGCACGATGCCGGCGACTTCCACAGCGGCCATGCCGATATAATGCATTGCCGCAGTGCCGGCGCCGATGATCGCGCCGCCGAGCAGGGGCGCTCCCCACTTGTTCTTCAGGGCCACCGTCCAGCCGAGGCTGGTGATGACCACGGCGACCGCGACCGACAGCAAAGTGATGAGGAAATCGTAGCCGATGGGGATTCGCGGCTGATAGGCCAGCATGGCGACGAAGTGGGTCGCCCATATGCCCAAGCCGGCGGAACTGCCGGCAAGCGCAACCCACATGCGGGAGCGGGACCGGTCCTGCCGGGCCTGATCGAATGCCGAAAACGCGGTGAAGCTGGCCAGCACACAGATAATGATCGCAACCGCGAGCAGCCCCAGATCATGCTCCTGCGCCAGACAGGAATAGACTTTCAGCACCCATGTTCCTCCCGCCTGAAGGCCTAGAGCGGAAAAGCTAAGCGGGCGTTAACCAGCTTCGCCGCGCGCTGAAGTTTGTTAGGGCACCGGCTGCCGAGTGCTGGCAATCGGGGCGGTTACGCGTCAGAGGTCATGCGCGGCAGCCTGGCGGCGTGCCCGCCATCTGGAAGGAACTCGACATGTGCGAACGCGACCAAATTGATGCCTCGGCCCGCAACGGCAGTTTCGATTGGGCGCTGAACCGCCGGCAGTTCGCCCTCGGTGGCCTCGGCGCGCTCGCCGCCTGCGCGTCCGGCGCAACCGGCGGCGGAACCGCCGCGCTGAAGGAGGAGCGGGTGCGGGTGAACACTCCCGATGGGGTGATGGACGCCTTCTTCGTGCATCCGGCGCGCGGGCGTCATCCCGCGATCGTCACCTGGCCCGACATCGCCGGCCTTCGCGAAGCGTTCGAGGTGATGGCGCGGCGGCTTGCCGCGCAAGGTTTTGCCGTGCTGGTCGTCAATCCGTACTACCGTTCGCTGCCCGCGCCGCAGTTCCAGGACTTCGCCGCGTTCAGCGCGCAAGGCGGCTTCGCGAAGGTCGGCCCATGGCGCGCCGCACTCACGGCGGACGCGATCAAGCGTGACGCCGTGGCGGCGATCGGCTGGCTCGACGCGCGGCGGGAGGTCGACACCGGAAAGGGCGTCGGCACCCACGGTTATTGCATGGGCGGACCGTTCACGGTGTGGACGGCGGCGGCGGTGCCCGGGCGGGTTCGCGCGGCGGCATCCCTTCACGGCGGGGGGCTGGTCAAGCCCAACGACCCGCAAAGCCCGCACGCTTTGCTCGGTGCGACTCAGGCCCGCTACCTGTTCGCGATCGGGCAGGACGACGACGCCAAGGACCCGGCGGTGAAAGCCGCTCTGCGCGAAGCCGCGGCGGCGGTGGGCCGTGAGGCGGAGGTGGAAGTCTACGCCGCCAACCACGGCTGGACGGTGGTCGACAGCCCCTCCTTCAACGCCCCGGAAGCCGAGCGTGCCTGGGCCCGGATGAGCGCGCTGTTCGCCGATTTGTAGGCGCCCCGCGCGGCGATCCGGCCTTGCTGCAGGCACTGGAGAGGGCTCGTTCAAATGTCCGAAGACTATGAGCACGGCCGGCGCGACGGTCTCCGGCTTGCCCTGGCCGTCCTGGCGGCGGAGGAGGCCAAGTGGTTCGCCCTGCTCGGCCAAAGCCCGGCGTGGCGAACCAACGCCATCCGCGAGGTGAGACACAAGACCCTGCAGGTCGCGCAGAAGCGGGTTGAAACCGTGCTCGGCCGCCTCACGCCTAAAGGCGCGACGGAGATGGACGTGGAGCTTGCATCCGCCCTGGACAAGCTCGGGTTGTAACGCCGGCTCTCGGCGCGAGCGGCGAGCCTAATCTTCTGAATGGCGCAAAGTGCCAGCTCTCTGACCTTTCCGCCAGCAGCGCAGCGCCCGATACCGCGGCTCTACCCTTTCGGTTGGAGACCGCTCATGTCGCGCAACACGATCCGCATAATGTTCGCCCTCTGCGTCGCGCTGCCCTTGTCTTTTGCTGCAGCGACGGGAGGTGTCGCGTTCGCCAAGTCCCAGCTCCCGGCCGGGCTGGACCAGTCGCTTGAACGGACCACCGTGAACGGCGCCTTCTGGGTAACGGTCGCAAGCGCCCGGAGCCCCATCCCGCTCCGCCAGATCCACGGCTGGTCGGTGCAGGTCACCGACCGCGCCGGCCGCCCGGTTCCCGGTGCGACGTTCAAGGTCGGCGGCGGCATGCCCCAGCACGGTCACGGCCTGCCGACCGCGCCCACCGTTCAGTCTGCGGGCCCCGCCGGCGCCTACCTGCTGAACGGAATGAAGTTCTCGATGAACGGCTGGTGGGAGCTGAAGCTCGATATCGCCGCCGGAGGCGTCACCGACCGGGTGACGTTCAACATTGTTCTTTAAACCTGCTTTGCTGGCTGCGGTGCTTGCCGTTTCGCTGGGAGCGGCGCCTGCCGCGCCGGAGCGCTGGTCGCCGGACGAGCTGGAACTGCTCCGCAGCCTCTCGATCGACAGTCTCGAGCCGCTGCCGTCCGACCCTTCCAACAAGGTTGCCGACGATCCTCGCACGGCTGAACTGGGCCGCCTCCTGTTCAGCGACGGCCGGCTCAGCGCCAACGGCAAGGTTTCCTGCGCAAGCTGCCACGACCCCGCGCACGGCTTCACCGACCGCACCGCCACTGGACGCGGGGTGGGGACCGGCACGCGGCGGACGATGCCGATCGCGCCCGCTGTCTACGCGCCATGGCAGTTCTGGGACGGACGCGCCGACAGCCTGTGGGCGCAAGCCCTGGGCCCGATCGAGAACCCGGCTGAGCACGGCTTCACCCGGGGCGAGGTGGCGAGCGCCATCCGCACCCGTTACGCCGGCCGATACACCGCCTTGTTTGGGCCACTGCCGAACCTTCGCGGTGAACGGGCCAGCCCGCTCGGAGACCGCGCCGCCCGGCGCCGATGGGCTGCAATGCCTATCGAGCAGCGCGAGGCAGTGGACCGCGTGTTTGCCAATGCCGGGAAGGCCATTGCTGCCTTTGAGCGCCTCCAGCCGGTGCCGGAAACGCGCTTCGACCTCTACGTGCGCTGGCTCGGCTCCGGATCGCGCGAAGCCTCTCCGCTCTCCTCGACGGAGGTGGCCGGCCTTCGCATCTTCACGGGGAAGGGCGGGTGTACGAGCTGCCACAGCGGTCCGCTGCTCACCAACAACGAGTTCGCGAACACCGGCGTACCGGCGACACGCGGAGCGCCGCTGGATCGGGGCAGGATCGGCGGCATTGGCAAGGCGTTTGCGGACCCGTTCAATTGCCGGGGCAACTTCAGCGACGATCCGGAGAGGCGCTGCCCCGAACTCGACTTCGCGGTTGCCGGCAGCGAGGAGCAGGTCCGCGCCTTCAAGGTCCCTTCGCTGCGCGGCGTCGCGTTGCGGCAACCGTACATGCATGCCGGGCAGCTCCGCACCCTCGACGCCGTCGTGCGCCACTATTCGGCCGCGCCGAAGGCACCAGCCGGCCAGTCGCAGTTGAAGCCCCTGCGGTTGAAGGCCGCGGAACGGCGCCGACTGGTCGCCTTCCTCAAGACGTTGAACCCCGTCGTCCTAGCCTCGGCACATGAAAAGGAGCAGCAATGAACCCTGACCCACTCAACGAAGCGCTGGATGCGGGCTCCTTTCGCCGGCGGCGCGTGGCGATCCTGCTGTTCGATGACGTCGAGGTGCTCGACTTTGCCGGCCCTTTCGAGGTTTTCGGTGTCGCGGAGACCGCCACCGGCGAGCCGGCCTTCGAGGTCGTCACGGTAGCGCTGCATCCCGGCCGGATCGTGGCCCGAAACGGTTTGTGCATCGTCCCGAGCTGCACCGCCTCAGAACTACGCGACGCGAATATAGTGGTGGTTCCCGGCGGAGTTGGCACCCGGCGGGAGCTGCACAACCCAGCGATGCTCGACTTCATTCGGGCGGCAAGCGGCACGGCGGAACTCACGCTGAGCGTGTGCACGGGCGCGCTGTTGCTCGGTGCCGCCGGTCTCCTGGAAGGGCATGCGGCCACGACGCATTATTCCGCGATGGACGCGCTGCGCGCGCTTGCTTCAGGCGCGGAGATCCTCCCCGACAGCCGGATCGTGGACAATGGCGCGCTGATCACCTCGGCGGGGGTCAGCGCCGGCATTGACGCCGCCTTGTACGTGGTCTCGCGTTTCGTGGGAGACGCCCAAGCCGAGGCGGCCGCCCGGTACATGCAATATGATTGGCGTTGCCGCTGCGCCGAGGGCGTGAGCGTGATGCGGGGAGGGGCCTAAGCGTCGGCGGCCGTGCCGCTTTCGACAGCCTGCGCGGCATGTCCGAACCGGCGGCGATAATCTCCCGGCGTCACGCCGACCCTTTTGTTGAAGGCGCGGTGCAGGCCTTCGACGCTGCCGAAGCCGGCCCGCTCCGCCACCCGCGCCATCGCCCAGTCCGACGTTTCGAGAAGCGCCTTGGCACGGTTCACCCGGGCGAGTTCGACGAACGCGGCGGGGCTGACGCCGGTCTCCTTCTGAAAGACCCGCGAGAAGGTGCGCTCGGACATCGCGGCGCGCGCGGCAAGCTCCGGGACGCTGAGGTCGCCGCCGGGATCGGCGCTGATGTCTGCGATCAACTGGCGAAGCCGGGGCGTGGCGGCGGCCTGGACGTTGAGGCCGGCGCTGTACTGCGTCTGTCCGCCCGGGCGCCGCATGAACAGCACCAGGTTGCGCGCCACCGCCAGCGCGAGCTGTGGACCGCAATCCGCCTCCACCAGAGAGAGGCAAAGGTCGATGCCGGCGGTCACCCCGGCGGACGTGTAGAATGGCGGGTCGGCGACGAAGATGGCGTCAGGCTCGAGGCGAACGGCGGGCCGGAATGCCCGCATTGCGTTGCAGAAATCCCAGTGAGTCGTGGCGCGGCGGCCGTCGAGCAGTCCGGCCGCGGCAAGGACGAACGCGCCCGAGCACACGCTGCCGATGCGCCGCGTGGTCGCCTTTTGCGCGTGCAGCCAGTCGATCACACAGGTGTCGCCGATGGTTCGGAGCGCGTCCTGGCTGCCACCGGCAACCAGGATGGTATCCAGATCGCCCTCTATCTGCGTCAGCGGCACCGCCCCGGCGAGCTCCAGCCCGGAATTGCAGGCGATGATCCCGCCCCCAGGCGAGGCCAGGATGATCTCGTACGCCAGGCGCCCGCCGAGCCGGTTGGCCATGGAGAAAACCTCGAGCGGCCCGACGACGTCGAGCGACTGCGCGCCTTTGTAGCCGACCAGGGCGATCCGGCGCGGAGGAAGAAGCTGTTCCGTCATTGGCACAGAGTGACACATGTTTGACATTCCTGCCACGACATTCCGCACTTAATTCATCAGCGTCCGAATGCACGGACGAAGAAGGAAACGTGAAATGACCAGCCAATGCGCAAGCAAGCAGTGCTCCTGCCAGCCCTGCACCTGCGGCCCGAAGTGCACCTGCGGCGCCACCTGCGCCTGCAATGCGCCGAAGAGCCGCTGAAGCCACCAGCGGCACCCAGGCTCCGTCCGGAGCGGCCACTGACGCTCCGGACGGGGGCGACTCCTCGCGGGCGACGAAAGACCATCCGCGTCGCGCGCTCTCCGGCCAGGCGGAAGCATGCGGCCTCCGAGGTGGGAACTCACCCTTTGCGAATGATGATGTCGAGATATTGCTCAAAGAAGCCGGGATGAAGGTCCGGCCGCAGCGCCCTCAGGAGCCTCTGGTGGCGCCTTCCAAGGGAGGACACCGGCACGGCACTCGGATCGAAGGAACGCAGGCTGCTCACGATTTCGAGAGTCTCGGCGGGACCGATCGCAAGATCGAATTCGTGAAAGCTGACGCCGCGCCCGCGCCGCAGGAAATGCTGCTTCGAACCGGCATCATAGGTCCGGTAAAGATCGTTGAACCCTTTTCGGTCGCTGAGCTTCGAATACAGAAACGCAAGTTCGTTCGGCAGCCAGTGGTAGAAAGGGAGAAAGGCCGTGTGCCCGTCGTCGAACCACAAGCGGTTGGGCGTCTCCACGACCGCGAGCAGCCCGCCTCCCGCAAGCATCGCCCAGGCGTCGCCAAGCGATGTCAGCCGCTCCCCCAACGACATGTGCTCAAGCGACGCGAAGAAGATGATGGCGTCGAACGTGCGGTCGTGCAGTGCCTCCCGCATGTCGAGCGCGTTGAGCTGCAGGAACTCGGCAGGGAGGCCGTGGGCCGCGCACCGGGACCGCGCATACGCGAGGGCGCCGGCATCTATGTCCAGCCCGACCACCCGCGCGCCCTGCTCGGCGAGGGCAATCGTCGAGGCGCCCGACCCGCATCCCACTTCAAGGATGCGAAGGCCATTGAGCGATCGTGCCGAGTCGAGCCACGGCACAACGCGCGCTCGATCATGGGCCAGGCGAAGGTCCCAAACGGGCGCCTCCTCTGCCGGTCCCGCGCTGTGATTGCGCTTGAGACGGCTCGGCAGCGGCTTTCCGAACAAAGCCGGTTCGCCCCTTAGCCGCGCCAGGGTCCACGCAAGCATCGCCCGGGGATGGCGAAGGGCGCGCAGCATTCCCGCCGCTGCTATCGCCACTTCATTGTCTCTTCAGTCAGGGCGATCCGCCTCCCGCAAACTGTTTCTGAGAATGGCAAGCGCAAGCTCCCGAAGATCCCCATTGAGCTCCCTGACCTGGGTCGTAGCGCGCATCGAAGCTATTGCAACATCCGCTTCATAGCGGGTCTGCCCGGCGCCGCCGTACCGGACGCGATCGTCTCGGCAGACGATGTCGCGGCCCCTTCCCCGGGGCCGAGCTGCGCGGCCAATGGCGGATTCCCGCACCCTATTCCCACGCCGGTATTTATGTGTATGCTATGACTAACACACCTCGGAAAAGGGGTGCGAGGGGGAGGGAATGTGCGAAAGTTGTTTGGATGGGTGCGTCGTCATCCGGTTTGGTCGGGCGTCATCGGCCTTGCCCTGCTGTTCGTGGTCTACAAGATCGTCGCGCCGTCGCCGCCGGACTATGAATATGTCACCGCCGACGCCGACCGCGGCGAAGTGGTGCGGATCGTCTCGGCGAGCGGGAAGCTGAGAGCGCTCAACACCTTCAAGGTAGGGTCCGAAGTCTCGGGCCAGGTTACCGCCGTGTATGTCGATTTCAACACGCCGGTGCGCGCCGGCCAGGTGCTCGCCGTGATCGACGGAACGCGTCCCCGCGCCCGAGTCGCGCAGACCGGCGCCCAGGTCGGCGTTGCGCAGGCCGGGCTTGCCCAGGCCGAGGCCGCGATCGCCCGGGCGCGCACCGATGTCGAAATACAGGAGCGCGAATATGCGCGCCGCAAGCAGCTCGCCGACCGCGGCTTCATTTCCAAGGGCCAGATCGACCAGGCGCAGAACAATGTTTCAACCGCGCGGGCGGCGCTCAAGACCGCGATTGCCCAGGCGCAGGGCGGCCGGGCCCAGATCGCCCAAAGCAATGCCGAACTGTCGACGGCGCAGCTTGAGCTGAGGCGTACCCGCATTCTGGCGCCGGCCAGCGGCGTGGTCGTCAACAAGCTGGTCGAGCCCGGCGCAACCGTGGCCGCGAGCTTCCAGACGCCCAACCTGTTCGAGATCGCCGCCGATACCAGCCGAATGCAGGTCGAAGCCTCCGTCGACGAGGCCGACATCGGGCAGGTGCAGGTCGGCCAGCCGGTCCGTTTTACCGTCGACAGCTACCCCGACGAAACCTTCGCCGCCGTAGTCGGGCAGATTCGCAAGTCGGCCACTGAGACGCAGAACGTCGTCAGCTACCTCGTGATTCTCGATGTCGACAACAGTTCGGGCAAATTGCTGACCGGGATGACCGCCAACGTCGACATCATCACCGGGCGCAAGGCCGACGTGCTTCGGCTTCCCGTTGCCGCGACCCGCTTCCGGCCGCGCATCGGCGACCGGCCGGTGGAGGAGAAGACGGCCGAGAAGTCGCCCGCGCCTTCGAAGGCGCCGCCTCAGAAGCAGGTCTTCGTATGGGTGGCAGGAGCCGATCCCTACAAGCCGGTGCGGCGCGCGGTGCGGCTCGGGCTGCAAGGCGAGGAATTCGTGGAGGTGACCGGCGGGCTGAAGCCTGGCGAGAAGGTGCTGATGCGCTCCAAGTCCCTGGTGGAAAAGGAAGAGAGCGGCAGCGACGAAGGGGATGAAGGCGCGGGCGGCCAATGACGGTTCCGCTCGTCGAGACGCTGTCGCTGGTCAAGGAATATACGGTCGGCGGCGGCACGGTTCGCGCCATCGCCGGCGTGTCGCTCGCCATCGCGCGCGGCGAATTCGTCGCCATCATGGGGGCGAGCGGTTCCGGCAAATCGACCTTCATGAACATGATCGGCTGTCTGGATATCCCGAGTTCCGGCGACGTCCGGATCGACGGCACAGCCACCAGCGCGATGGATTCGGACGCGCTGGCCGAGCTTCGCAACAGCAAGATCGGCTTCGTCTTCCAGCAGTTCAATCTGCTGCCGCGCACCACCGCCCTCGACAATGTCGCGGTGCCGCTCATTTATGCCGGCGTGGGCCGCGCCGAGCGGCAGGAACGCGCGCGGGCGAAGCTCGAAGCAATGGGCCTCGGCGAGCGGCTCGATCACTCGCCGGCGAAGCTGTCCGGCGGCCAGCAGCAGCGGGTCGCGATCGCGCGGGCGCTGGTCACCGAGCCGCTGATCCTGCTCGCCGACGAGCCCACCGGCGCGCTCGACAGCCAGACGTCCGAAGACATCATGCACCTGTTCCAGACGCTGAACGAGGCCGGCAACACGATCATATTGGTGACCCACGAGCGGGAAATCGCCGATCACGCATCCCGCAGGATTACCTTTCGCGACGGCAAGGTCATCGAGGATGCGCCGGTGGCCGGCCGCAGGCTGGCCAGGCCATGACGTTCGCCTTTCGCAAAGCCGCAAGCCGCGCCGCATTCAATCTGGGTATCGCGCTCACCGCGCTGCGCGTGAACCTGATGCGCTCGATCCTGACCACACTGGGCGTGAGCATCGGCGTGTTCGCGGTTGTGCTTGCGGTCGCGGTCGGATCGGGCGCGCAAGTTTCGGTGATGGGCGCGATCAACTCGCTCGGCTCGAGCATGGCGATCGTGTTTCCGGTGCCCGACGACGAGAATGGCGGCGCCGTCGCGGAACGCGGGCGGCTGACGATGCGGGATGCAGTTGCGATCGAGCGCCAGATCGAAGGCGTGACCGCGATTGCGCCGCAGTTGCGCGCCAACGTCCAGATCGTCAGCGGCGGGCGCAACGCGTCTACCGAGGCGCTCGGCGTGACGCCGGGCTATGCGCAAGTCACCAACGCGGTCGCGGAGACGGGCCGCTTCATCTCGGACGCCGATGTCCGAACTGCCGGCCGCGTGGTCGTGCTCGGCCGCACCGTTACCACGAAACTGTTCGGCGACTACGATCCGATCGGCGAAACGGTGCGGGTCAACAAGGTGCCGTTCACCGTGATCGGCATTCTCGAGGCCAAGGGATCCAACCTGGGCGAGGACAGCGACGATGTGGCGCTGGTCCCGATCAGCGCGGCGCGGCAACGTTTCACGACCGACCTTCCCCTTGGCCCAGACGATCTTCGGGTCTTGTTCGTCGGCATCGAGGAGGGGGTCGCTCTCGCCAAGGTCAAGCGCGAGATGAGCCGGCTGCTGCGCGACCGCTACCGGGTGCGCGACGGCCAGGGCAGCCCGTTCATTATCCGCACGACGGAGGAGTTCATGGAGGAATCCGCCACCGTCACCGGCATCTTCCAGGCGGTGCTCGTCGCCATCGCGTCGATTTCGCTGCTCGTCGGCGGAATCGGCATCATGAACATCATGCTTGTCAGCGTCACCGAGCGCACGCGGGAGATCGGCCTTCGCATGGCGCTTGGCGCGAAACGCAGCGACATCCGCAACCAGTTCCTGGTGGAGGCAGCGGTGCTGTGCATGATCGGCGGAGCGATCGGCCTGCTGCTCGCGATAGGCGCGGCCGCCGTCTTCCAGGCGCAGGCGGATTTCCCGGTCCCGATCGGGGTCGGCACGGCGATCGGCGCAATCCTTTTCTCCGCGGTGGTCGGCCTGCTCTTCGGCGGCTGGCCCGCCATCCGTGCCTCCAGGCTTTCCCCGATCGAGGCGCTCAGGACCGAGTAGACGGCATGGTTGAAGCAGACCGATTTCTACGCGACGAAAGCGGCCGAACCTTGCCACCTTCGTTGAACCGCAAAATGATTGGCGCGCCCGACAGGATTCGAACCTGTGACCCCAAGCTTAGAAGTCTCGTCAGGGCCTATTTCAGGGCGTCCCAGAAAGTGCCGTTTCCTTTGAAATCAATCGCATAGCGTCCCACGCGATTTCAGCAAATCCCAGCGCTTGTTACCTATGTGTTACCTAGCCGGACTCTAGGTAACAATCAGGATTCCAGGAAAACGCGCCTGATTCGTCAGCGGCTCGCTGCCCGCGCGACGCCTACCAGAGGAGAGGAAGCGCTCCCTTGGTGCGGCTGTGGCCCCCTTGGCCCGCGGCTGCATCACGTTTCAGCACGGGAGCGGCTCATGTTATCAGACTCAAAGGTGCTAGCCTTCAAGCCGCCGGCGAAAGGCCAGCAAGAATACCGTGACGCGAAGGTCACCGGCTCCGCCTGCGCGTCGGGGTGGGGGGCACCAAGACATGGATATTTCGCGCCCGCACCGGCGGGCGGACCATAAACAAGAAGCTGGGCAGCTACCCCGGCATGGACCTCACCGAGGCGCGGGCTGCCGCACTGAAGCTGGTCGCCGCGATCGCGCGGGGCGGGAGCACCGAGGCTGTCGAACGAACGTTCGGCGCCGTCGCGGGGCATTGGATCAAGATCGTGGCTAAGCCTAAGAATGACAGTTGGCGGCTCCAGGAGAGGCGCCTTGAAATGCACGTCTTCCCGGCGTGGCGGGATCGCAGGATCGTCGACATCCGGCGCGCGGACGTCCGTGACCTCCTCGAGCGATTGGAAGGCGCTGTCCTACCCAACCGAGTGTTGTCCCTCGTCAAGACGATCTTCCGTTTCGCCCTGAGCCGCGACTGGATCGATGTCTCGCCGGCCCAAGGGATACGGAAGCCGCAGACCGAACAGGAGCGCGACCGGGTGCTTACCATGGTGGACTTGGCGCAGATCTGGAAAGCGGCGGAGCTCCTCGGCTACCCGTTCGGTCCATACATCCGCCTCCTAGCGCTGACCGCTCAGCGTCGTACGGAGGTGGCCGGGATGCGCTGGGCCGACCTCGACTTGAGCACCGCAACGTGGACGATCCCGGCTGCGGACACCAAAGGCGAGCGCAGGCATCACGTCCCGCTTTCCGCGGCCGCCGTGGAAATTCTGGTGGCTCTCCCTCGCCTCGGCGTTTTCGTCTTCACGACGGACGGCCGGACGCACATGACCAACTATGCGAAGCTGAAGTCGAAAATTGACGCGTTCATCACGGCGACGGGCGGGGCGATTGATGCTTGGCGGCTCCACGACCTCAGACGAAGCGCGGCCACACACATGGTCCGACTCGGCGTTCGAGAGGAAGTCGTCGGCCGCGTGCTGAACCATGCCGTCAAGGGTGTCACCGCCAGAGTGTACGCGCTCCATACGTATGCTCCGGAGAAGCGCGTACACTCTGGCGGTGAC
>DASWMM010000320.1:0-13599 GCA_036399755.1 Allosphingosinicella sp. | reverse complement strand
TGCCATGTAGGCATAACTCTTCACCCTATCAGGAGCGATGGCGGCACCGGAAGGTTTGGGATCGTAGAGTATGCCAAGAAGCATCAGGGCGCGTGGGCTCCCTTGCCGCGCCGCTGCTTCGTACCAGGGGAGGGCGCCGGCAAGGTCGCCCCCTTGGCGAAGAGTTTCCGCGACCTCCTCCTGGGCGCGGGCGTAGCCGGCCTCTGCGGCGACCAGCTTCCAGCGTAGCGCGAGCCTGGGGTCGGGCGCGATCGTGCCGTCGCCTTGGCCGGCGTAGAAGCAGCCGAGCTTGTAAGCGCCCAGGGCGTCGCCGCGCTCGGTTGCCAGCTTAAACTGTTCAAAAGCTTTGGCGGGGTTCTTTGGGACTCCGGACAGGCCCAGGTGGTAGATCATGCCAAGGTGATACGCCGCCTCGCCGCTTCCGCTGGCGGCGAGTGCCTCCAGGCGCGGAACGACGCCGTCAGCCTGCGGAGCCGCCGGAGCAGCGCCGAGCAGAGCGAGCCAGATAACGAGGGATAGGTCCATTTCATGCCCCCTTATGCGCTTTTTGCCCGCTGCCGTAAGCTGCTGATCGTGGTGGCGTTGGTGATCTGTTCAACGTCCGTCTTAAGGTGGAGGAGCTTGACACCGCGCTCCTGCATCGCGCGCTCCAGAGCCGGCGCGAAATCCTCGGTTCGCTCCACCGTTTCCGCCCAGGCGCCGAAGGCGCGGGCGAGGGCGGCGAAATCGGGGTTGGCAAGCTCGGTGCCGCTGATCCGCTCGGGATAGTCGCGCTCCTGGTGCATCCGGATCGTGCCGTAGCTGCCATTATCGATCACCAGCACGAGCAGCGACGCGCCGTAGCGCACCGCCGTTGCAAGCTCCTGTCCGTTCATCAGGAAATCGCCGTCTCCCGATGGCACCAGCACCTGCCGCTCCGGAAACCGGATCGCCGCCGCCACGCCCGCGGGCAGGCCATAGCCCATGGCGCCGTTGGTGGGGGCGAGCTGGCAGGGCAGGGCGGCGTAATGCCAATAACGGTGGAACCAGCCCGAGAAATTGCCGGCCCCGTTGCAGACGATCGTGTCGGCGGGGAGCGCCTGGCGCAGCGCGGTGACACAGGGGCCGAGGTCCAGCAGAGCGTCGCGCGGCTGCGGCGTCGACCACTCCAGCCACTCGGCATGCGCCTCGGCGCCCGCGTCGAAGTGGATGACCTCGTCCTCCCAGCTTTCCACCAGTTCGGCGAATTCGCGCATGTCGGCGCAGATCGGCAGGCAGGTCTTGTAGACGCGGTTGAGTTCGTTGGGGTCGGGGTGGATGTGGACCAGGGTCTGGCCCGGATGGTCGGGCGTGATCAGCGTATAGCCGTCGGTGGTCGCCTCGCCGAGGCGCGGGCCCACAACCAGCAGCAGATCGGCGTTGCGGACGCGCTCGAGCAGCTTCGGATTGGGTCCGTAGCCGAGATTGCCGGCATAGACGGCGGAGCTGTTCGGCACCGCATCCTGGCGGCGGAAGGCTGCGGCGACCGGGATTCCGACCCGCTCCGCCCACGCGGTGAAATGGTGAGACGCGGCGCCGTCCCAACCCGCGCCGCCGACGATCGCAACCGGCGAACAGGCGTCCCCCAGCAGCGACATCAGCGTGGACACGGCCATTGGATCGGCGGGCTGCACCGGCGGCGCCACCTTGGGCCGGTCCACCGCCTCCACTTCGTCGCGCAGCATGTCTTCGGGAAGCGCAAGCACCACCGGACCCGGCCGCCCCGACATCGCCGTCGCGTAGGCGCGGGCGACATATTCCGGAATGCGCGCCGCGTCGTCGATCCGTGCCGCCCATTTGGCGAGCGGGCCGAACATCGCTGCGAAATCGATCTCCTGGAAGCCTTCGCGGTCGCGGTCGCCGCGCGCCACGTCGCCGATGAACAGGATCATCGGGGTGGAATCCTGAAAGGCGACGTGGACGCCGATGCTGGCATTGGTGGCGCCAGGGCCGCGCGTGACGAAGGCGACACCCGGCCGCCCGGTCATCTTGCCGTCGGCCTCGGCCATGAACGACACCCCGCCTTCCTGCCGGCAGACGACCAGGTCCACCTCGGGGCTGTCGTGCAACGCGTCGAGCACCGCCAGGAAGCTCTCGCCCGGTACGGTGAAGATCCGGTCGCAGCCCTGCGCCAGGAGGTTGTCGACAAGGATTCGGCCGCCGGTGCGTGTGCTGGTCATGGCGCCGCGCCTAGCCTTCTTCCTTCGTTGTGAAAAGCCGAGCCCTTGCTGACACCCCTGTAAACCCGCTTGAACCCGCGGGGGCCGGAAAGTAGGTGTGCCGCACATTCTTTCAGGAGATCGACGATGAACAAGAGCGAGATGGCCGCTGCCCTGAACGAGAAGTCCGCCTGGCTCCCCGGCAAGCGCGTCAAGCTCGACTTCGGCGGGGAAGGCGTCGTCATGCTCGACGGCGTCGCCAACCAGGCGACGGAGGAAGACGGCGCCGCCGACACCACCATCAAGATCGACTGGGCCGACTGGGAAGCGATGCGCGACGGCAAGCTCGACGGCATGACCGCCTTCATGATGGGCAAGCTGAAGGTCGAGGGCGACATGTCCAACGCCATGCAGCTCCAGGGCGTGCTGGCGAAGCTCAACAGCTAGCCAATGGGGGCAAGGTCGCGCACCCCGGCGCCTAAGCCCGCCCCATCAGCCGCTCCCGCCAATAGCGCGTGAAGAATATGCCGTCCGGGTCGCGCTGGGCTCTGAGCGCCATGAAGTCGTCGAGCATCGGCAGGCTGGTGCGGTAATGCTCCGCCCAGGCGGGGAGGTCGTAGGCCGGGATATATTTCCCCCAATGGAAGCGGAAGGGGATCCCGCTCTTCAGGAACAGGTCCCAATATTGCTGGTAGAAGCCGCCTTCGACATTGGGCAGGCCGTCATTGCCGCGATACCAGAAGACGTCGAAGCGGACGACGCCGTCCTTATATTCGTCCGTCCCGTTTGAATAAGCCGGGCTCAGCCATGACTTACTCGGCATCGTCGCGTAGATTTCGGTGGAATAGAAGCCGACCGCCGCCTCGCCGCGGTCCTCGAACAGCGTGTTGAACAGGACCATCAGCGGCTTCGCATATTGAAGCGGGGCCCAGACTTCGGTGAACGCCGTTCCGAGCAGGATGTCGTCCGCCGTGTTGTCCATCGGCAGGCTGCGCCAGTAATAGTCGTCGAACAGAGTCGGCTTGCCGCCTTTGGTCATCGGCTGAAGGATGTTCAGCGCCGTGGGGAAAAGCGACTTCAGCAGATTCGGCCAGGCAATGAAGATCATGGTTGGGATGAACAACACGACCGATACGATCCCGGAGACAAAGGACGCCTTCTTCCGGGCGGCGTCCGTGCCTCCCCACATCGCGGTGACGCACTCGACGAAGCGGGCGTAGGCGATCTTCAGCTTTGGCGCGACAGTGGCCTGGCCGCGGTTGCCGAGCAGCAGGTACAGAATCCCGCCGACAAGTTGCTCCAGCCAGCCGCCAATACTTTCCTTCAGCTCCTCATAAGGGTGAGGCTTGTAGTCATGAGGGGGCGGGCCCTCCACGCGGCTGGCCTGCCAGATCACCACGCGCGCCGCCTTTTTCTGCGGCCACCACATGATGCGGCTGTAATCCTGCTCCTTGAGGAAATTCTCCAGCGACGGAGTACCGGGCTTGCCGTCGCCGAACAGGTCAATGGGGCAATCCGGCAGGGTCGGCGGAGTAGTGGTCTCGGTGCCGACGACTCGGAAGCTTGGGTTCAGCCGAAGCCGGAACTTGGTGACGATTCCGAGCAGGCCCATTGACACCGCCACCGCGTCGAAGATCGGGTCGTCACGCGTCACCCAGCTCGCGGTTCCGGTGCCATCGACGATCCGGATCTCGGCGACGTTGTTGAGATCGAACTTCAGCGATCCTCCGGCCGAGCCGGTCGCGGTGAAGCCGCTGATCGTCTGGTGCGTGATTCCGCCGAGGTCGTTCAGCCCCCAGCCCTTCTCGAACAGCTGGTGGAGAAGTCCGTTCTCAAGAGTGGAGGTGCCGATGGGATCGTAGGGATCCTTGCCGAGATGAATTCCGGCCTCCGCTTCGGCTGTGCCTGCGGCTTCGTCGATCCACTGGAATCCGATCATCCCGTCCATGGCGACATTGATGTTCGGTCCGGCCGGCGGCGCGCTGGTAAGGGTCATGTTGACGGGCAATCCATCGACGGGATCGGTGAAAATACTCCAGGCCGTGGAGTGAGATGCGCCGCGAACCCTGATCAGAAGCTTATTCTGCTGCGCGTACTTGACCAGTGCGATCACCTCGTCCTCATTGGCCGGGTGATAATATCCGTCGACGCCCTTGGCGATAATGCCTGACTGTTCCATTTCTATTCTCCCCCGAGCCCCAGCCGACACTATGAAAATATTATGACGCTTCTGTCCAGCAGCTTTTCGGCCGCCTCGAAGGCCATCCAGCCGCCGCGCCGGAGGAGTTGAGGATCGGTTCGGGTTTCTTGACGGGGATCGGAAGTCCGGCCTATCGCCGCCGCAACCAATCAGGAGCGGTGAATGCGCAAGACCTTTCCCGATGCCGCGGCGGCGCTCGACGGGCTTCTCTTCGACGGCATGACGATATGTGCCGGCGGCTTCGGCCTGTGCGGCATTCCGGAACGGCTGATTGACGCGATCCGCGACAGCGGCGTCAAGAACCTCACCGTGGTGTCCAACAATGCCGGCATCGACAATGAAGGCCTCGGCAAGCTGCTGCGCACCCGCCAGATCGGCAAGATGATCAGCTCCTACGTCGGCGAGAACAAGGAGTTTGAGCGGCAATATCTGGCCGGCGAGCTCGAGGTCGAATTCTGCCCCCAGGGCACGCTTGCGGAGCGCTGCCGAGCCGGTGGCGCGGGCATTCCCGGCTTCTACACCAAGACGGGCGTCGGCACGATCGTCGCCGAGGGCAAGGAGCATAAGGAATTCGACGGCGAGACCTTCATCCTCGAACGCGGCATCCGCGCCGATCTGTCGATCGTAAAGGGCTGGAAGGCCGACGAAGCCGGCAACCTCGTCTTCCGCAAAACCGCCCGCAACTTCAACCAGCCGATGGCCGGCGCCGGCAAGGTCTGCGTCGCCGAAGTGGAGGAAATCGTCCCCGTCGGCACCCTCGAGCCCGACTCGGTCCACCTCCCCAGCATCTACGTGAAGCGCATGATCCTGGGCGCCCCCTACAACAAGAAGATCGAATTCCGCACCGTACGGACTCGGGAGGCTGCATGACCATTTGGGCACCCGCCAAACACCGTTCGTCCCGAGCGAAGTCGAGGGGCGCGCCCGAGGAGTCCGTGCCTGCGCACCTCGACGGAGTTTATCCTGAGCGCCGCCGCAGGCGGCGTCGAAGGGCTCGGTACGAACGGGGCTGGTTGACTGTGAATGAGAGGGAACTGGTCTGATGGCTTGGGATCGTAACCAGATGGCGGCGCGCGCCGCGCAGGAGCTGCAGGACGGCTATTACGTCAACCTCGGCATCGGCATCCCGACGTTGGTGGCGAACAACATTCCGGACGGGATGGAAGTGACGCTGCAGTCGGAGAACGGCATGCTCGGCATCGGGCCTTTTCCCTATGAGGGCGAGGAGGATGCCGACCTGATCAATGCCGGCAAACAGACGATCAGCCAGCTGCCCTCGTCCAGCTACTTCTCGTCGTCGGACAGCTTCGCGATGATCCGCGGCGGCCATATCGACCTCACCGTGCTCGGCGCGATGGAGGTGTCGGAAGACGGCGACATCGCCAACTGGATGATCCCCGGCAAGATGGTGAAGGGGATGGGCGGCGCCATGGACCTCGTCGCCGGGGTCAAGAAGATCATCGTGGTGATGGAGCACACGTCCAAGAACGGCGATGCCAAGTTCATCCCGGCCTGCACTCTGCCGCTCACCGGCAAGAACGTGGTCGACATGATCGTCACCGATCTTGCCGTCTTCCAGCGGCCGGATCACGCCAGCCCGTTCCGCCTCGTCGAGCTTGCGCCCGCCGTCACCGCCGAGGAAGTGGCGGCGAAGACCACGGCACGCTACGAAAGCTGAAACTCGCCGCACAGGCAAAGGGGAGACACGGGCATGAAGCATCTGGCGCTGGCCGCGACGGCCTTTCTCGGTCTCACCGGCATGCAGGCCGCCCCGAAACCCGCACCGACCGCGCCCGCCTCCATGCAATTGTGGCGTCTCGATTGCGGCACGGTGGACGTCTCCAACCTCGACGTCTTCTCCGACACCTACCTCTACGTCGGCCAAAAGAAGACGCTGACCGACAGCTGCTACCTGATCCGCCACGGCGAGAACTTCCTGCTGTGGGACGCCGGCCTGCCCGGCGAACTGGCCGGCACCAGCGCCACCAGCGGCCCCTTCACCACCTCGGTGCGCACCAGGATCATCGACCAGCTCCGCCAGATTGGCGTGGCGCCGGAGCGGGTGAATTTCGTGGGGATTAGCCATGCGCATTTCGACCATATCGGCCAATTGCCGGACTTTCCGAAGGCCACGCTGCTGATCGGCGGCGAGGATTACGAATTCAGCAGGAAAGGCGAGGCCGCCGCGCGTTTCACCCCCTGGATGAAAGGCGGCGCCAAGGTCGAGGCGCTGGCCGGCGACCGCGACGTGTTCGGCGACGGCAGCGTCGTCATCCTCGACACGCCGGGCCACACCGAAGGCCACCATTCGCTGCTGGTGAAGCTGCCCCGTACCGGCAACGTCCTGCTCACCGGCGACCTTTATCACTTCGCCGAAAACTACCGGAACAGGGGCGTTCCCGGCTTCAACGACAATCGCGCCGACACCCTCGCCTCGATGGACCGCTTCAACGCCATCGCCAAGAATCTGAAGGCGCGCATGATCATCCAGCACGAGCCGGCGGACGTCGCCAAGCTGCCGCGCTTCCCGCAGGCCGCCCAATAAGCGCTCGGCCGCTTAGCCGAGCTTTCCCTTCAGACGGTCGAGGACGCGCGGGTCGTTGATCCGCCGGAAGCGCGCCTCGACGAAGCTGAACAGGCCGAACAGCAGCAGGCCCGCTGCCACTGCGGCCGCCAGGGTGCTTGGAAACGCGTCCAGCGCCGCCGCCATTCCCCCCGCCTCGCCGGCGTCGGAGTGCGCGGCCGCCTGGAACAGGAACCAGCCCATCGCCAGGAACACCACGCCCCGCGCGGCATAGCCGGCGCGCCCCAGCCACTTCACCCAGGCCCGGCTTGCCGCCTCGGGGTCGAGCTGGCGCAGGAAATCGCCCTTGAATGCCTTGATCAGCTGAAAAGCGCCGGTCAGGGCCAGCCCCGCCGCGACAAGCATCAGCATTGCGCCACCCAACGGCAGTTCCAGCGCGGTTGCAGCGCCGCTTTGCGCAGCGTCCCCGCCGCCGCCGCCGTTCCCGCTGGCCAGCTTCAGGGCGAGATAGGCCAGGCCGAAGTGGATCAACCCGCTGATCACGCCGCCCGCGCGGACCGCCTTGCCCTTGGCGTCCGAGCCATGTCCTTCGCTGTCCACCGCCGCTTCCGACAGGCGCCAGACGCCGTAAGCGCAAAAGCCGAGCGCCATCAGGTACAGGAGGATCTGCCCCGATCCGCTGCTCAGCACTTTCAGCGCGCCCGCGCCGTCCTCCGTGCGCCCGCTGCGCAAGGCGAGGTAGCCGATGATCAGATACATCACGCCCCGGGAGGCAAAGCCGATCCGGGTAAGGCCGACGACGCTGTTGAGGCTGGGCATGAACATCTCCCGACGCGAAAAACACCGAACGAGGCCGCGAGCACTTCCGTTCCGCGTCCGTCACGGAAAGCGGAGTAGCTGACCATTGTGCGGAGCCGCGCCCGGCTTTAGTCGAAAGGCCACGGGCGCCGCCGCCCGGCCATACCGGAGAACTCCCATGAAAGCCCTGCTGTCGCGCGCACCCGGCGGTCCCGAGACGCTGGAGCTTGCCGAACTCTCCGATCCGGTCGCCGGCCCCGGCCAGCTCCTCGTCCGGGTAAAGGCCTGCGCGATCAACTATCCCGACGTGCTGATCATCGAGGACAAATACCAGTTCAAGCCGCCCCGGCCGTTCGCGCCCGGCGGCGAGATTGCCGGCGTGGTCGAGGGCGTCGGCGAGGGCGTCACCGGCTGGTCCGAAGGCGACCGGCTGATCGCGATGATCGGCCATGGCGGCCTTTCGGAAAAGGTGGTGGTGCAGGCCGCGATGGCGCTGCCGCTCCCCGAAGGGCGCAGCTTCGAGGAAGGCTCGGCGCTGATCCTCACCTACGCCACCTCGATCCACGCGCTGCTCGACCGCGGCAAGCTCAAGCAAGGGCAGACCCTGCTCGTCCTCGGCGCGGCCGGCGGCGTCGGCCTTGCCGCGGTGGAACTCGGCAAGGCGTACGGCACCCGCGTCGTCGCTGCCGTATCCTCCGAGGAAAAGGCGCAGGCCGCGCGCGAGGCCGGCGCGGACGCGGTGGTGATTTACCCGCGCGGCCCGTTCGACAAGGACGGTTCCAAGGCGCTGTCGCAGCTCTTCAAGGACGCGGTCGGACCTGCGGGCGCCGACCTGATCTACGATCCCGTCGGCGGCGACTATGCCGAGCCGGCCTTGCGCGCGATCGGCTGGGAAGGCCGCTACCTGGTGGTCGGCTTCCCGGCCGGCATCCCCGGGCTGCCGCTTAACCTCACCCTGCTCAAGAGCTGCGATGTCTGCGGCGTCTTCTGGGGCGCCTTCGCCGCCCGCGACCCGAAGGCGAACGCCGCCCACATCCGAACCCTCTTCCGCCTTTGGGACGACGGCAGGATCGCGCCGAAGATCAGCCGCACCTGGCCGCTGGCCCAAGGCGGCGACGCCATCGCCCACATGGCCGCCCGCGCCGCGATCGGGAAATTAGTGGTAACCATGAACTGACGCCCACCCCGTCATTCCCGCGAAAGCGGGAATCCCGCTTCTTCTTCTTCCCAAAGCCGCAAGCCGCAAGGAAGGATAGAAGCGGGACCCCCGCTTTCGCGGGGGTGACGGGCAGAGATACGGACGACCTCGCGCAAGCTCCAAGTTGCGCGCACTCCCCCGCGCGCCTATCTGGGCGTGAACAGAGCCAAGGGAGCGCCATGACCACCTTCGACAACCGCGAACAGGCTTTTGAAAACCGCTACGCCCGCGATCAGGAGCTGCAGTTCAAGATCACCGCCCGCCGCAACCGGCTGCTCGGCGAATGGGCGGCGCGGCTGATGGGCCTCACCGAAGCGGAAGCCGATGCCTACGCCAAGGAAGTGGTCCGCGCCGATTTCGAAGAAGCGGGCGACGAGGACGTGATCCGCAAGCTGATCGGCGACCTGACCTCGGCCGGAGTCGAAACCGACGAGCAGAAGGTCCGCGAAGCGCTTGAGCACAAAAGCGTCGAAGCGCGCCGCCAGTTCATCGAAGCGCAGGGCTGAACCGGTGCCGATGGCCGCCGAAGAGATCGAAGCGCTGATCGTCGCGAACATTCCCGACGCGCGGGTGGAGATCACCGACCTAGCCGGCGATGGCGACCATTATGCCGCGCGGGTCGTGGCGGAGAGCTTCCGGGGCACGCCGCGCGTCCGCCAGCACCAGCGCGTCTACGAAGCGCTCGGCGGCCGCATGGGCGGCGTGCTCCACGCGCTCCAGCTCACCACCGCAACCCCCGATTGAGATCAGGAAGAGACCATGACCGACGCAACCACCCGAATCGACGAAATCGTCCGCAACAAGGACGTCGTCCTGTTCATGAAGGGCACAGCGCTCTTTCCGCAATGCGGCTTCTCCAGCCGCGCCATCTCCATCCTCGATCATCTCGGCGTCGGCTACGAGACGGTGGATGTCCTCCAGGACCCGGAAATCCGCCAGGGCATCAAGGCCTATTCGGATTGGCCCACCATCCCGCAGCTTTACGTCAAGGGCGAGTTCGTCGGCGGCTCCGACATCATGATGGAAATGTACGAAGCCGGCGAGCTCGGCCAGTTGTTGGACGAAAAGCAGGTCGCCAAGGCCTGAGTCGCAAACCTTCTTCGCCAAAAAAAACGGGGCGGACGGCGCGACCAGAAAAAGCGCCGTCCGCCCCTTTTGCTTCTTAAGCAGTGTGGACGCGGATACAGATACACGCCGCGTGCCAAAGCATGCCAATGGCGGATTTCCGCGGCTCCCGATGGTTTATAGGCATTAACCAAGTGGGTGGTTTGTAAAGCTGGCCGACGTCTGACGCGATCTTTCACGTCGCCTTGAGCCCACGCCAGCTAAACTCCATTCCCTCCCAAAGACGAGTGCGGTTGGCCGCGGCCGCCGAAAGGGAGGGGCTGGGGGTGGGTTCCCCTCTTGCCCACCACGCGCGGGAGTTGGCGCGTCACCCACCCCCGACCCCTCCCTTTCTATCGCCCGCGAACCTTCGAGCACGCCGCGGGAAGGGAGGGGAGCAAAGCCGGCGCGGCCGCCGAAAGGCGGGTCTCTCCTGGCCGTTGAAGCGGCTTTCTGGTTCAACCCACCCCGCACCTCCCTCACCCGCTTCCGCGCCTCTGCCCGCAGGTTCGCGCGCAGGGAGGGGAGATGTCCGCCCGCACAACCCTGACTCCCCTCCCTCCGCGCGGCCCCGTCGAGTTTGCTCCAGCGCCGGTGAGGCAGGGGTGGGGGTGGGTTCTTCTCGAGCGTCGGCAAGCGATTAGGCTAACCCACCCCCAACCCCTCCCTTTCTAACGCCCGCGCATCTTAGAGCACGTCGCGGGGGAGGGAGGGGAGTCTCACCGCCGCGACACCGCACTCGCCAACCATTCACGAGCCGTTCAGCCGAGCCCTGACTACATCTGTAATCGCAGCGGATGGGAGGGAAGACTTGGAGCGGATCGCCGAAGGGGAATATGCGGTGATGGAAGTACTCTGGGAGCGCTCTCCGCTGACCGCAGCCGAAGTGGCCGAGCGCGTCCCCGCCCAGCGCGGCTGGAGCCTGGCCACCGTCAAGACCATGCTGTCCCGCCTGCTCGCCAAGGGCGTTCTTGCCCACCAGGAAGACGGCCGCCGCTACCTTTACCGCCCCGCCATCCGCCGCGAGGATTATGTTGCCGAGGAATCGGGCCGGCTGCTCGACCGGATGTTCGGCGGGCGCCTGACGCCGCTGGTTGCGCACCTTGCAGAGCGGGACCGGCTCAGCGCCGCGGACATCGAGGAGATCGAGGCGTTGCTCAAGGCGCTTAAATCATGATCGCCTGGCTTCTCGAGGCGTTCGTCACCACCACGATCCTGCTGCTGCTCGTGCTCGCCTTGCGCGGCCCGGTTGCCCGCGCGTTCGGCGCCGGCTGGGCCTATGCGCTGTGGGCCGTGCCGGCGGTGCGGCTGGTCCTGCCGCCGCTGCCGCAGCTCACGCCCGGGATCCAGCTTCCCACGGCCGCCGCGTTCGTCCCTGCGGCGGCCGTGGGGGGAACCGCGCCGCTGCCGGCGACTGCCGGGCCCATCGACTGGGCGCCCCTTATCCTCGCACTGTGGGCCGGCGGCGCGGTTATCTTCCTTGCCTCTCAGTGGCTGTCCTACCGCGCCTTCGCGCGTCGGCTGGACGCCAGCGCCCGGCCAGCGCGCCCGCCGCATCAGGACGGGATCGCGGCGGTGGTCAGCGCGGCGGTGGACGGCCCGCTGGCCATGGGCCTCCTTCACCCGCGCATCGTGCTGCCGGAGGATTTCGAGCGCCGCTACAGCCCGGCCGAGCGCCGCCTGGCGCTTGCCCACGAAGTCACCCATCACCGCCGCCGCGACATCTGGTGGAACCTGGCGGCGACCCTGGTGCTCGCCTTCAACTGGTTCAACCCGGTCGCCTGGATCGCCCACCGCGCCTTTCGGGCCGACCAGGAATTGTCCTGCGATGCCGCCGTCGCCGCGTCCGCCTCGGCCGACGAGCGCTGCGACTACGCCCGTGCGCTGGTCAAGTCGGCGAGCCGCACCGGCCTGATCGCGGCCTGCGCGCTCAACGGCGCCGACCAGCTCAAGCAGCGCCTGCGCATGATGGCCGGCCACCGGGTCAGCGGTTGGCGGCGCGCCGGAGGTCTGGCCGCCTTGTCGATGGTGGCGCTGACCGGCTTCGCCGTCGGCAGCCCCGGCGTGAGCGAAGCCGCGAAAGAGGCTCCGCGCCCCATCCAGGTGGCCAGCGCCGCCGCCGCAGTGACGCCGAGTCCGCTTGCATCTCAGCAGGCGGTCGCCACCAAGACCCGATCGGTAAAGCCCCGGAGCACACCGCGGCGCGTGGAAGCCGCAATCCGACGTCACTCGAAAGCCGCGCCGCCAGTGGCCCCGATGGACGTCGCGGCCTTGCCTGCGATGCCGGAAGCCGCGCCGCCCCCCGAGCCGCCGATCCGCGAGCTGCGGCTCGTGCGGGTGTCGCGCGAGGAAATCCGCACCGGCGGTTCGGACGGGGCGCCCGTTGCCCGCGTCCTCATCATCCGCGCCCAGATGGTGCCCCAGGCGCCGCTGCCGCCCGAGATCGCCCGCGCGATCAAGGCGGCGCGCGCCGGCGACACGCGCATCGCCGCGACGGGCGACTCGATCCGCCGTTTCCAGATCATGCTCAACAGTTCGGACCAGGGAGAATAAGCACCATGAAGAGAAGCACCATGTTCCTGACGATCGCCGCGGCTGCGTCAGTCGCCCTCACCGGCACCGCTTTTGCCCATCCGCACCCGGACGGCACAGGCGAGGCGACCGTGCACAAGGTGATCGTCCTTTCGTCTCCCGACGGTGACAAGGGGGACGGCAAGGAGGGCAAGCCGTTCCGCGAGTTCCGAATGATGCGGGGCAAAGGCGGGGAATTCACCTGCCCGAACGGCAAGGCCACGGAGGTGGACGAGACCACCGGCGGTGAGCGCACCAAGGTGCTGATCTGCGCCGACGACACGCTTTCGTCCGCCGAGCGGGCGACAAAGCTGGAAGAAGCGCTCGCCCGCATCCGCTCCAACGAGAGCTTCGGCGCCGAGCACAAGGCCAAGGTCGAAGCCGCGCTTGGCGGCGCCATCGCACGGCTGCGCGCTTCCAACTAAATACGCGAGGAGCGCGAGGCCAGGGCGCCGGGAGCCAATCCCCGGCGCCCTTTCTCTTGGTTTTCGGCGCGCGAACGCCCACATGGCGGCCATGGAGGAATTGCCCACCGGCAGGATCGAGCGTGTCGCGCCCCTCATCCGCCGTCTGCTGGCGCCGAACCCTTCGCCTTTCACCTATACCGGCACCCAGGTGTTCATCGTCGGCTACGGCGAAGTGGCGGTGATCGACCCGGGACCGGACGACGCCGTGCATATCGAGGCGCTGTTGAGCGCCCTTGCCGGCGAGCACGTAGCCGCCATCCTGTGCACCCACACCCACCGCGACCACAGCCCCGCCAGCCGCGCGCTTGCCGCCGCTTGCCGCGCGCCGATCGTCGGCTGCGCGCCGCTCCCGGTGGCGGATGAGGTGACTCGCTCCGACGAATCCTTCGACCCCGATTATCGGCCCGACCGGGTGCTCCGCGACGGCGAAAGCCTCTCCGGCCCCGGCTGGACGCTGGAAGCCGTGGCCACGCCCGGCCACGCCTCCAACCACCTCTGCTTCGCGCTGCCCGAGACCAAGACGCTGTTCTCCGGCGATCATGTCATGGGCTGGTCGACCA
>DASWMM010000319.1:0-9791 GCA_036399755.1 Allosphingosinicella sp. | reverse complement strand
GGGCGCACGCTGGCCGGGCCACACCGCACCGATCTGCTCGTCAGCGACGCGTCAAAGCGGCAGCCGGCGGAGCGCTGTTCGACCGGCGAGCAGAAGGCGCTGCTGCTCGGCATCGTCCTCGCGCATGCCGAACTGGTCGCGGACCGCACCGGCCGTCGTCCCGTCCTTCTGCTCGACGAAGTTGCCGCGCATCTCGACCCCGCCCGGCGAGCCGCGCTGTTCGACCGGCTCAGGGGCATTGGGCAGGTCTGGATGACCGGCGCGGAGGAAGCATTGTTCGCCTCCATTGGTCCCGAAAAGGTCCATATCGCGCTGGGATGACCGTTCGCTCGCCGTGGCGGCAAGGCCGGCGGGTGAGCCATTTCGCTTCCGTTTCGGGGTCGTCGTGCCTATATGCTGGGCATGGCAACCAACCCCAATACCAGCCCCAATATGGGCGATTACGGCGCTGATTCGATCAAGGTCCTGAAGGGCCTCGACGCGGTGCGCAAGCGGCCCGGCATGTACATCGGCGACACCGACGACGGATCGGGCCTCCACCACATGGTGTTCGAGGTGTCCGACAACGCGATCGACGAGGCCCTTGCCGGCCATTGCGACCTGATCAACATCGTCCTGAACCCCGACGGCTCCGTCTCGGTCGAGGATAACGGCCGCGGCATCCCCACCGGCATCCATGCCGAGGAGGGCGTGTCGGCGGCCGAAGTGATCATGACCCAGCTCCACGCCGGCGGCAAGTTCGAGAATACGTCGGACGACAATGCCTACAAGGTGTCGGGCGGACTGCACGGGGTCGGCGTGTCGGTGGTCAATGCCCTCTCCGAATGGCTGGAACTGAACATCTGGCGCGACGGCGAGGAGCATTGGATGCGCTTCCGCCACGGCGATGCCGAAGCGCCGCTCAAGTTGATGGGCCCGGCGCCGGAGGGCCGCAAGGGTACCCGCGTCACCTTCATGCCGAGTGCCGAGACGTTCAAGATCCTGGAGTTCGACTTCGACAAGCTCGAGCATCGCTTTCGCGAGCTTGCCTTTCTCAACTCGGGCGTGCGCCTGATCCTCACCGATGCCCGGCACGAGGAGGAGAAAGCGGTCGAGCTTTATTACGAGGGCGGCATTGCCGCATTCGTGCGCTATCTCGACCGCACCAAGACCGCGCTGATCCCCGAGCCGATCTCCGTCACCGGCCAACGCGACGATATCGGCATCGAAGTCGCGCTGGAATGGAACGACAGCTATTACGAGCAGGTCCTCTGCTTCACCAACAACATCCCGCAGCGTGACGGCGGCACCCACTTGGCCGCGTTCCGGGCGGCGCTGACGCGCACGCTCAACGGCTATGCCGAAAAGAGCGGCGCGTTGAAGAAGGAAAAGGTGAGCCTCACCGGCGACGACATGCGCGAAGGGCTGACCGCCATCGTCTCGGTGAAGCTGCCAGACCCGAAGTTCGGATCGCAGACCAAGGACAAGCTGGTCTCCTCGGAAGTGCGGCAGCCGCTGGAAAGTCTAATGGCCGACAAGATGTCGGACTGGCTCGAGGAAAATCCCCAGCACGCCCGCACAATCGTCCAGAAGATCATCGACGCCGCCGCGGCGCGCGAAGCCGCCCGCAAGGCGCGCGAGCTGACCCGGCGCAAGGGTGCGATGGACATCGCCTCGTTGCCTGGCAAGCTCGCCGACTGCCAGGAGCGCGATCCCGCCAAGTCCGAACTGTTCCTGGTCGAGGGCGATTCCGCCGGCGGCTCGGCCAAGCAGGGCCGCGACCGGAGCACCCAGGCGATCCTGCCGCTCAAGGGCAAGATCCTCAACGTCGAGCGCGCGCGCTTCGACCGGATGCTGTCTTCCAAGGAAGTCGGCACCCTTATCCAGGCGATGGGCACCGGCATCGGCCGCGACGACTTCAACATCGAGAAACTGCGCTACCACAAGATCGTGATCATGACGGACGCCGACGTCGACGGCGCCCACATCCGCACGCTGCTGCTGACTTTCTTCTACCGCCAGATGCCCGAGATCATCGAGCGCGGGCACCTCTTCATCGCCCAGCCGCCGCTCTACAAGGTCGCGAAGGGACGCTCGGAAGTCTACGTCAAGGACGACGCCCGGCTCGAGGAATATCTCATCGACGCCGGCATCGGATCGATGGTGCTGGAGGGCGCCGAAGGGCCCCGCTCCGGCCAAGACCTGCGCAGCCTTGCCGACCATGCCCGCCGGGTGCGCAGCCTGATGCGCTACGTGCCGCGCCGCTACGATCCCGGCCTGATCGAGGCTCTGGCGCTGAACGGCGCCCTCGACCCAGCCTGCCCCGAAAAGGAGCGCGCCGCCGCCATCGCCCGCGCCGCCGCCTTCCTGCAGGGCAGCGATCAGGACGCGACCTGGACCGGCGAGATCGGCGCGGACGGCGACTACGTCCTTCGCCGCCTGTGGCGCGGAGTGACCGACCACCATGTCGTCGACCACAAGTTCGTCGCCTCGGCCGAAGCCCGCAAGCTGCACGGCCTCGCCGCCGAGCAGGCCGGCGCCTACGCGCAAGCGTCGCGGCTGGTGTCGCTGAAAGCCTCGGCCAAGGCCGATGCCGCCGATGAGCAGGAGGAGAACACCCCCGGCGCAGCGCTCGACATCGCCCCGCCGGAGAGAGCCCCCGACGCCAAGGGCGCCCTCGTCCGCCGCCCCACGGAGCTCCTCGACGCGATCCTCGCCGCCGGCCGCAAGGGTCTCTCGATCCAGCGCTACAAGGGTCTTGGCGAAATGAACGCCGACCAGCTGTGGGAAACCACGCTGGACCCGGAAAACCGCTCGCTGCTCCGCGTAGAGGTGGAGCAGGCGGACATCGCCGACGAGATCTTCACGCGCCTGATGGGCGACATCGTCGAGCCACGCCGCGAGTTCATCCAGGACAATGCGCTCAGCGTCGCCAACCTGGACGTCTAATCCGGTGTTTCAGTCGTAGGGTCTCGGTTGGGATTCAGTGCTGACGTATTGCCTGAGGCTCAGCGTGCGGAACCCTTAGGCGCTAAGGTTGCGCTTTGAGGGCGTGCTTGATCGACGGGCGGAATAAGTCACCCACAAGGTCGAAGCCAGAATGGCGAGCGGCACACCCACCCCAGGCCAAACCTGACCCACTCCAAAGGCTGAAAGTGCTATCGCGCCTGCTGCTGCAAGGTAGCCCCGGTTCGACAGCATGTCTTATCTCCCTCTCGCCTCTGACGCTTTGTAGCGGAAGCTGCGCTGAAATCCAGACCGAGACACTTTAGCTGTCGCCTTGACTCCTTCACGGCGCAGGCAGAACCTCTTGGCGGCGAGTCGCGGGGTGCGGCTTGCCGAAGCGGTGCGCCGGCATCGGCACGCGCCCCGCGCGCGAGCTGGGGGAGCATCGCATGACTGGAAGCCCGTATCTGTTCTGGGCGCTCGCCGCCGCCCTGCTGGCGCCGCTTGCGCTGATCGTCACCCGCAATGAACTGCGCAAGGTCCGATACCGGCTGGTCGAGGAGCTGCGGGTCAACATCTTCAAGTCGGACCCCAATTTGCCGCAGCTCGAGCTCGCCGCCGCGCGCTACCGCGCCGGGCGGGACGAAGCGGGCGAAACCCGCCAGGCGGCGGTGCAGATATGGACCGGTGCTTTCATCTTCGCGGCTCTGTGCTTCGCCGGGTTTTCCATCCTGCTCGTGCCCACCGTGAAATTGATCTCCGGTGAGCCGACTTTCCCGCAGGTGACCAGCTCGCTGCTTTGGTCGCAGGCATATTCCGCCGGGTCGCTCGAACCGCTGGCGCTGGCCGAACTCGCGCGGACGCTCACGATCGCCGGTATCGCCTTCCTGGGCGGCTATGTGTTCCAGGTCCGTTACCTGATCCGCGCAACACTTAATCAGGAGCTCGGCGCGCTCGCCTTTGTTCGGGCAACGCTTAACGTGCTTCAGGGCATGATCGTCGCCCTGATCGCCTACCGGGTCGAAGTTGTGCTGATCGACGGCGCGGTTGCCGCCGGTGCAAGCGGCAAGGTCGCGGCGGGTGCGACCGGCGCGGCCGACGCGGTCGCCGGGGCTGCGGCGGGGCCGGTCGCCTTCGCCGCCGCAATGGCGGTTGCCTTTGTGCTGGGCCTATACCCCAATCTCGGCCTCAACCGGATCAGCAAGATTGCCAAGATACGCTGGAAGGAAGTGGATGAAGTGGCGATGGGCGCGGCCAAGCTCGTGCCGTTGCAGGTGATCGATGGCATCGACTCCGAGACCGCTTACCGGCTTGAGGAAAGCAACCTGTACGACGTTCAGAACCTCGCAACCGTGAACCCGATCTCGCTTTATGCCGAATCCCCTTACCCCTTGCTCGAGGTGTTCGACTGGGTGCTCCAGGCGCAATTGTGCGCCAATGTCGGCACACGGGCGTTCATCGCCCTTCGCGAGCACAAGGTGCGCACCATCTTCGATCTTGAGCGCGCGGTGCTCGCCCAGGGAGCGCCGCCCGAATATGTGCGCGCGATCGGAGCGCTTCTTTTCGCCGACGCCACACCGGCCTTCCGCGTCCGTATCGGGCTTTCGGCAACCCCCGAGGGCCAAGCGGCGGAGGGCGAGGGTATCGGCATCGAAACCGTCCGTCACGCCGTGGCCATCATGTGCGACGACCTCCATGTGCACCGGGTGCGGGCGCTGTGGCGGGTGATGTTGCAGACGACCATGGGCCGCCACGATGGCGATTCGCCTTGGCTACACGAAACCGGGCCCCTGCCGGGGGATCCGCCGCCTGCGGCAACGTCGGGCGGCGGCCTTGCTGCAATGTCGATTGTTCCGGACGCCCCCGGGGTCGCCGCCTGAGGCGCGGCGTTCGGGAGCACGCTGCCGGGGAGAGCCGATCCTGAGTTCCCCTCCGTCACTCCCAGTCAGGGGCGGCGGAAGTGCATGGAGCCAGCGCCTAGCGCTTTTCGTACCGGCCGATGCAGGGGCCGAGCCGATTGGCGTCGATGCGGGTGACCTCCCCGCTCCAGTCGGCGACGAAGCTGGTCGGCTTGTCCATTCCGGGGGCGAGGCTTGCATCATTGTCGCGGATTACGAGCCCGGCGGAGCTTTGCACCCGGCCCTCGCCGGCGATGGTGATCATCGCCGAGTAATTTTCCTTGCCGCGCCCTTGCACGAAGACGTTGCGGGCGATCAGCCCCTCGGCGCCGGCGGGGAGGTCGATCATGTAGTTGGTGGTGCGGCCCGCAACATCGTCGAAACTTGAGTCGGTGACTTCGACGCGCGGCGCACGGCTTTTGACGTAGTGGCCGCCGGTGCCGCGCTCGAACCGGGACCGGCGGACGACCAGGCTGCCGAACTCGCCGATGTAGATGCTGTGGGCGCAGGAGAGGCCGCGGTCGCAACGGCCGAGGCCGGAGAAGGTGGATCGCTCCACCAGGATGGTGCCCGCGGGATCGGCGGCGGACAGGATGCCGCTTTCGCTGTCGCGGAACAGGCTTTCGCGAACCACCAGCGCGCCTTTTTCCATGCGGATGCCGGCGCCATTCGCGTCGGGAACGGTGATGCCCTGGAAGATCAGACCTTCCACGGTGGAGGAGCGGCCGCGCAGAACCAGCGCGGCCTTGTCTTCGCACGCGGTCGAATCGAGAAACGCCGTGCCTGGCTGCTCCGCCTTGAACGTGACGTCGCCCTCGTTCTGCACCGCGCATTGGCGGTGGCGGCCGGGGGCAATGAGGATGGTGCCGCGGCCGGAGCCGATCGCGGTCACGGCGTCCTGCAGGGTGCCGAAGCTCGTGCCGGTTTCCCGAACGCGGAACGGCCCGCCGGCGCCTTGCGCCAGCAGGGGAGAGGCGGCGGCGGCAAGCGCCGCGAACAGGATGAGGGTGCGCATGGGGAACGGCCTAACCCCACGCTCATGGAAGTCCAGACAGGCGGGAGGAAGCGCGTTCGGCTGCCCCGAAAGGGCACAGGCGCGGCCCGGAGATTACCTGCGGCCCGGCACGGCGACCACCCTTCCGCGCTTCCGCGCGAGCGGGCGTTGCGGCTAAGGGGAGGCGATGATCGCCCGCATCCTGCTCGACACCGCGCCCTTGCCGGGCGGCGGCGACCTCAAGCTGTTTCAGCGAGGCGAGGAATATTCGATCACCCTCGGCGGCAACGAGCTGATGAACAGCCGCAAGAGCGGATCGGAGGAGGCGCTTGCGGCGCTGGGCTGCGCCGGGCTTAGGGCACGGCCAAAGGCACGGGTGCTGATCGGCGGGCTCGGGATGGGTTTCACGTTGCGGGCGGCGCTCGCCGATCTGGCCCGCGACGCGGAGATCGTGGTTGCGGAGCTGGTGCCGGCGGTGATTGCCTGGGCGCATGGGCCGATGGCGCTTCTTTACGGCGGGAGCCTCGAGGACAAGCGCGTGCGGATTGCTGAGGGGGATGTTGCGGGTTTCATCGTCGGAGCGGCGGGTGCGTGGGACGCGATCCTGCTCGACGTCGACAATGGGCCGGACGGGCTGACCGTCCAAAGCAATGACGCGCTGTATGCGCCGGCTGGCCTTGCAGCCGCGCGGGCGGCGCTTCGGCCGGGAGGCGTGCTTGCGATCTGGTCGGCGGCGCCGGATGCAGCATTCACCGGGCGGCTTCGGCGGGCGGGCTTCGCGGTGGAGGAGCACCGGGCGCGTGCCGCCCGCGGCAAGGGCGGGCACCACGTCGTCTGGACCGCGCGGGCGCCGGGAGCGGGCGCCCGGCGAGGTTAGTGCAGCCTTCTAGATGACCGCCGGCGCGTCTTCGGTTGCCGCTTCGGCGGGTTGGGCGGGTTCGGCGTCGGGCGCCTCGCCCCATTTGTCCGCCAGGCAGCGGGCCAGCGCCGACATGGCGTCCTTGCTTCCGGCCAGCGGCAGCGTGTCGACCTTTTTGCCTGCCTGGCTGATTCGCATGCCCTGGGCAGTGGAGAATGCGTCCATGAACGCCTTGCCGCCGCTGCCGCCCGGCTGGAGCTGGAAGTAGAAGCCGGGGCCGTCGCTGTCGATGTCGCGCCGGGCTGTGGCTTTCACGGGAAGCGAGCTGACGCCCAGGAAGTCGAGCTTGAGATCGTAGCGCGCGCCGTCGCGAAGCGCGTTCCAGCCCTTGTTCTGGAGCAGGAAGCCGAGCTTCTCGTCACCGGCGACACCCCACACCGAGAGCATCGTGCCCTCCGGCGACACCGCCTGCACCATGCAGCCGTTGAGCATCGTGCCGACGGCCCAATTGCCCGTCTCCCCGGCTTGAGCAAGCGCGGCGCCGGTGGGAAAGGCGAGGAGAAGAGCAGCAATAATCGGTCGAAACATACCGGGCTCCTTCAAGCCCCCCATTTGTGTCCCTGTTGCCCAGTTAGAACCGGCCCGGCGGCTCTTTGGTTGCGGCCCGAATGGCTCAAACGGTGACGGCATCGTCCCACAGTGCCGGGGCGGCGGCGCGGTTGCCTTCCGGAAAGGAGACAAGACGGCGGAACTCCGGGCTGAAGCGGCCGTCGACCCGGATGGAGAAAGAGAGGCCGCCAGTCGCGTCGGCGCCGTGATATTGGTTCACCGTGTCGAACCAGGCGGCGTGGGAGCGGACGTAGAGCTTGTCGCCGGTTTGCGGGTTCAACATGTAGAACGGCTTGCCCAGATTGGTGCGGAACCAGACGAATTCGTGGCATAGATCCGCGCTGTCGTGATCTCGGTGGGCCGAAACCGGCCGGCCGCTGTCGTCGTACATGATGATCATCCGGCCCTTGGCTTCGAACGGCAGGGTTTCGATGAAGTCCATCAGCCTGGCGAACAGCTCGGCGTCCTTCGTGGGGCGCCAAAGGTCGGTGCGGTCGAGGTCGTAATAATCCTGCTCCCGCGCCGATTGGGACAGGTAGACCAGGCGCGAGCCCGGCAGATGCGGGTCGCGGCCGTCGAGCAGGAAGGGGCCGGTGTAGAAGGCGAGGTCCTTGGCGTCGCGCAAACGATGCTCGAGCCGCTCTCGAACATAGTCGTCGAGCGCGGTCAGCCGCGCCACGTCGATGAAGGGATCGAGATCGACATAACATGGATAAAGTGCGGGCGTGGTCATTCCGCCTCAGTTCCGGCTTTGTGGAACCGCGCCGCTTGTCCGCCGTTCAGCGGGAACCTGAATAAATTTAAATCTGGCATCTTAACCTGCGTTAATGCGTTGTTTCCGTTGGTAAATAACAGGCTTCAGCCCTGCGGAACACCAGCAATGCAGACTCGGTTCCAAAGTTTTCTCGCCGTCCTGGCGACCACACATTGCTGCTCGGAGTAACATGAGAATATATGTAAGCGGCCTCTATTCCGGGGGTAATCCGCAGCCCGGGATCGGGATCATTCGTTCGCTGCGCCAGGGCTTTCCCGACGCGACGCTGGTGGGCGTGGAATATTCGAATCGCGTGTCCGGTATTCACTGGACCGATCTCGACGATCTGTGGATCCAGCGTCCTTGGGACGAGCTCAACCTCGAAACCTATGGCGAGAAGGTCAAGGAGGCGCTCGACGCCGGCGGGCTGTGGATCTCGGGCAGCGATCTCGAAGCGATGTGGCTCGCCAGCCTGTTCCCCGAAGGCCATCCCAACCTGCTCGCGCCGCCGATGGGCGCGCTGAAGCGGATCGTGAAGCCCAAGGTGGAGGCGAGCCACGGCTTGCCCGTGAAAATTCCGACTTATGTCGAGACCGATCTGCCGGACTGGGAGCTGCACGCTTTCTGCCGGGCGCAGAATTGGCGGGTGTGGCTCAAGGGCCCTTATTACGACGCCGCCCGCACGCCGAGCTGGGACACGTTCGAGGCTGCGCGGAATGCACTTACCAAGGTGTGGTCCACTGACAATCTGTTCCTCCAGGCGCATGTCAGCGGCTATGAGGAATCGGTGATGCTGTCCGCCTACGAAGGCGAGCTGCTGGGCTGCGTGTCGATGCGCAAGCGCGACATCACGCCAGAGGGCAAGACCTGGGCCGGCGACATTTCCGAGGTTCCGGCGAGCTTCGAGGAGCCGCTCCGCCAGATGGTCAAGGACCTGAACTGGACGGGCGGCGGCGAGCTGGAAATGGTGCGGGACGCCAAGAACCAGCTCTGGCTTCTCGAAATGAACCCGCGATTCCCGGCCTGGGTGCACGGCGCGACCATTGCCGGCTTCAATCTGCCCGCTCTCCTCATCCAGGGCGCGACCGGGCAGAAGGCGCAGAGGTGCGAAGCGCAGGCGCAGGAATTCACCCGCGTCGTGCTGGAAGTGCCGGTGAAGCCCGACTATCCGCTGCCGCCGCTGCCCGAGCCCTTCGCTGGCGCAATCGGCCATTCGATGAAGCACCCCTCCGGCCTGACCTCGCTTGCCGAGCGGCTGCACAAGGCGGACATCGAGCTGATCGAGATCGTCGAGGATGACGGAAGCCCCAAGGGCCTGCCGGACATGCCGGAAACCTATCTCACCGATCTCAGCGCAATGGACCTGGACAAGCTCCAGACCCCCGAATTCCTGTTCATGGAAGGCACCGCGCAAAGCCTGTTCAAGCGGGCGGCCGAGCGGTCGCATCGGCTCAGCACCAACGAAGTGCAGGTGGTCAGCGGCTATTCGATCAAGACCAACCCGGACAAAAGGCTGGTCAAGCTCGCGCTCGACAACGGCTTCTACGCCGAAGCGATCAGCCTGATGGAAGTGCAGACGGCGCTCGAGGTGGGCTTCCGCCCGGACCAGGTGATCTTAAACGGCCCCGCCAAATTCTGGCGCGAAGAGCTGATGCCCACCGAGAAGATGCACGCCTTCTTCTGCGACTCGGTCGCCGATCTGGAGCGTACGGTCGACGCGATCGAGGCGGGCACCTTGTCGGCCAAGCATGT
>DASWMM010000318.1:0-2583 GCA_036399755.1 Allosphingosinicella sp. | reverse complement strand
TGATTGGATGAAGCGGGGGTCCCCCCGCGGGGGCGCCGGCGCTCAGATCAGCTGAGCGGCCGGGCCCACCGCGGCGGAAACGAACATCGAGGCGGCGAACAGCGCGCCGACGATCGAGAGGGCGACATGCTGCAGGCTGGTGAGGTTGAGGGTCATTGGTCTTCTCCTTGTTTGCGCCACGGGACCGTCCGGCGGCATGCCAACAAGGTTTGCATGAGGTGTGCCAAACCGCATTTTGCGCAGAAATCCGCCATTTCCGCTTTTGCCTGTGCGCCGAGTCCATTTGCGAGTTCCCGAACGTTGGTAAATTTCCCAAATATTTGGCGTTCGTTTTCGAACATGGCTCCATTAGGTGTCCGCCAGCGTGCGCCATTGAAGGGGCGGGGCGCGATGCCTAGGTGCAAGCACGAAGGAGAGCCCAACATGAGCAATCGATCCAGCCCGATGGCCTGCCCCGTCGACGGCACCGCTTTGGTGATGAGCGAGCGCCAGAATATCGAGATCGACTATTGCCCCACCTGCCGCGGCGTGTGGCTCGACCGCGGCGAGCTCGACAAGATCATCGAGCGCAGCGCGCCCCCGCCCGAGGCTCCCCAAGCTCCTCAGGCGCCCCAGGCGCCCCAGGCCGCCCCGCAGGCGCCCTACCCGCCGCAGGCCCCCTACCCGCCGCAGGCGCCGCATTACGGCTCCCCAAATCCCTGGGGTCACAACCAGGGCTATCACGGCAAGCCTCACAAGCGGCGCAAAAGCTTTCTCGAGGAGCTTTTCGACTGATCGGCCGAACTCGCGCGCGGCTGAAGAAATGGCTTCGTACAGCGTCCAAGTAGTTCGAAGGTCCAATTCGGAGCAGATTTTCCGCTCGCCTTGAGGGGAAAGGCTCCGGCGCCGCCGCTTGACTGTCTTCGGGCGAAGTCTAGCCTGCTCCTACCTTAGGGAGGGGAGCATCATGGCGAGACTGGTCACTGCCGCGGCGGCACAAACGCGTTCGGCCGAAAACAAGGCGACGGACAAGGCGGCGCTGCAGGCGATCGCCCAGGCCGCGGTCGACGTCGAGCTGTTCACGATCCCGCTCTACATGACCTCGCTCTACTCGATCCAGGGCATGCACCCGATCACGGGCAAGAACACCGATTTCTACGCCGGCCGCCTCTGGCCCGGCGCCAAGGCGAGCGCGCACCCGATTTCCGGCAACGAGCGCGCCTTCAACATCGTCTTCTCCGTCTTCATCCAGGAAATGCTGCACCTGCAGATGGCCGCCAACATGGCGACGGCCATCGGCGTGACGCCGAAGTTCACCGGCGGCGCGCTCCAGGACGCGAATTTCGGCTGGACCTGCTACGGCGCCACCCAGACCGTCATCCCCGACATCATCGATCTCAAGGACACGGTGAACGAGGACGTCACCGTGGAGCTCGGCCCGCTCGACGAGCACCGCATCCGCCTCTTCCTCGCCATCGAGCAGCCGGAGGACGATGCCCGCGCGGCGATCAAGCCGGACAAGCTCTCCTCCTATTTCCCGCAGGTGCCCTTCCAGGGCTGGTCGCCCGGCGATGCGCTGCCGATGTTCGGCACGATCGGCTGGATGTACCAATGCTATTACGACTATCTCAGCCTGCGCTACGACGACGGCACGTCGCTGTGGGACGCGGTGTTCGACGACGGCGCGATCCAGAACGATCTGTTCAACAACTTCTCGAGCGGACACCCGATGCGGGAGTTCATGGGCTTCGAGACGACCATCGCGCTGACCGACAAGGCCATCGCCTTCAGCCAGATGGTGGCGATGATGGACGCCATCACCGACCAGGGCGAAGGCAGCGAGATCAAGAAGCCGTCGGCCAACATGTTCCAGGCGGTGATGCCGCGCTACCAGCCGCGCGACGAGGCGCTCAGGGCCGACTATCCCAGCTACAGCGACAAGGGGGTGCAGATCCCCTCCGCCGACGCGGCGGCGCGCTTCGACAATGACAGCCTCGACCACTACGAGCGCTTCCAGGAAGTGCGCGGCCTGATCGAGATCGGCGCGATCACCACCTGGAACCAGCGCGGGGCGGGCAACTGGAACGCCAGGGACCTGACCAGCGCCGACTATGACGGCAGCAATCCCTACAACCTGCCGACCCCGGAAGAGATTGCCGGCGCCCTCAACACGCTCTCCGCCGATCCCGGCGCCCACCAGCAGCTCAGCCAGGCGGTGGTCGGCGCGATCGCCGGGGTTACCCGCGTGCTCGACACCTTCTGGGCGAGCCCCGGCCAGTCCTTCCCCTTCCCCTCGATGGTCGGATCGGGCGACCGCATGTCGATCGCCTGGGCGGTCACTGCTCAGACGCCGGACCTGTCGCAGGGTATCGGCGCGGCGGACGACGTCCACACGCTCTACCATGCCTGCCAGGGCCTGGTTTACGACAAGGACACGCAGCAGGACGATCCCGACGTCATCATCTACCACAGCTGCCGCGGCTCGAACGGCTGCCGCTCGCAGGGCGGCTGCGGCTTCGTCCAGCCCGTCACCGGCGGCGCCCAGGGCTGCGGCGCGGCCTCGGGCTGCGGCACCGCGGTCGCGGTGCGCAGCCAGGCGGACCG
>DASWMM010000317.1:0-11096 GCA_036399755.1 Allosphingosinicella sp. | reverse complement strand
AGACGCTGACCGATTTACGCGAGCGGGCACAGTTCGTCCGGATCACCAACGCAGGCCTTCGCGAAAGCCACGTCCACGACGTGTCGATCACCCGCGAGGCCCCCAATTATCCGACGCGCGGATGACCCCTTCGGCACGGGTGCAGGCGGCGATCGAGTTGCTCGACGAGATCACCGAATCCGCAAGAACAAGCGGTGCGGCGGCGGACACTTTGATCGCGCGCTGGTTCAAGACTCGGCGCTTCGCGGGGTCGGGCGATCGCCGGGCGGTGCGCGAGCTTGTCTACCGCGCGATCCGGCGGACGGGCGAGCGGCCGGACAGCGGCCGTGCGGCGATGCTCGGGCTGGCGCAGGAGGATGCGGAGCTGCTGGCGCTGTTCGACGGGTCGGCGCACGGGCCGGCGCCGGTGGCCGACGGCGAGAAGCCGGCGCCTTGGGGCCCCGCGCCGAAGTGGCTGAGGAGCCGGTTCGATCCGTTGCTGGACCAGGGCGAAGTCGAGGCGCTGCTCGGGCGGGCGCCGCTCGATCTTCGAGTGAATCTGCTCAAGGGGACTCGCGAGGAAGCTTTGGCGGCGATTCCGGAGGCGGTGCCGTCGCCTTTGTCGCCGCTCGGGCTTCGATTGCCGGAGGGGTATCGGGTCGAGGAAACGGAGGCGTGGCTTTCGGGGCTGGTCGAGATCCAGGACGAGGGCAGCCAATTGCTTGCGCTTGCCTGCGGGGCGGAGGCGGATCTGACGGTGATCGATCTGTGCGCGGGGGCGGGGGGGAAGACCCTGGCACTTGCGGCGCAGATGGGGAACCGGGGCGCGATCATCGCCTGCGACACGGACAAAAGGCGGCTCTCGCAGATGCCGCCCCGGCTGGAGAGGGCAGGGGTGCGGATCGTCGAGCCGCGGCTCCTCGATCCCAATCGCGAGCTCTATGCGCTGGCCGATGTCGGCGAGAAAGCGGACATCGTGCTGGTCGACGCGCCCTGCTCGGGCGCGGGGACGTGGCGGCGCAACCCGGAAACGCGCTGGCGGCTGACGCCCGAGCGCTTGTCGCGGCTTCTGAACCTCCAGGCGCATCTGCTTGATATCGCGGCGGAACTGGTCAAGCCGGGCGGCATTGTGGTCTATGCGGTCTGTTCGGTACTGGCCGAGGAAGGCCGGGGCCAGGCGGAGGCGCTTGCCAAGCGTTCACCTCTGGTTCCGGAAGCCTTCGGCATCGAGGCGGGGCGTGCCGCCGGCCCGGGGCGTTTGCTGACCCCGGCGCATGACGGCACGGACGGCTTTTTCGTCGCACGGTGGCGGGCGCCATGCTAGCCTGCCGTTCGGCATGCTTATGGAGATGTTGATGCGCCTTACCCCCATCGCCCTTTCGCTGGGCATCGCGCTGGCGACCATGGCGAGCGCCGGTTACGGCCAGAAGCCGGACGACGTGATCGACCCGCGTTCCCTTGCCGTTGCGGCCGAGGCGCAGACTGCGCTGGGCGCCGCGAAGTTCGGAGACGCGATCGACCTTTACGAAACGGCGCTGGCCGTGGATCCGCGCAACCGCCAGGCCTATGTCGGCCTGGCGCGGGTGGCGCAGGCGCAGAAGCTGCCGGGCAAGGCGATCCGCTTCTACACCGAGGCGCTGAAGCTGGAGCCGAACGACGTGGGCGCGATCGCCGGCCAGGGCGAAGCCTATGTGCAGCGCGGCGCGGTGGAACGGGCGCGGCGCAACCTGGAGAAATTGAAGACGCTTTGCGCGGCTCCGTGCACGCAGGCGACCACCCTTGCCGCGGCGATCGCCAAGGGCCCCCCGGCGGAAGTGCTCACCGCGCAGGCGCCGGTAACGGTGGTGCCTCCGGCTCCCGAGACCCCCAAGGCGAATTGAGGCTTCCAGTCTCTCCGTACGCGAAGCGTGGGGAGGGGAACCGCCCGATGGGTGGTGGAGGGGTAGGGGCGCTGGGTTTGTAGGGCTGGTGCTTACCCGCCCAATCCACGGCAGTTACCCCTCCACCATGCGTCGCATGGTTCCCCTCCCCATCTTCGATGGGGAGGAACTGGCGGCGCCTCGCTGTTCCTCCCTGCGCGTAGCGTGGGGAGGGGAACCACCCGCAGGGTGGTGGAGGGGTAGGGGTGCTGGCCTTTAAGGGTCGGGTGCGTGAACCTCTCAGTCCACAGCAGCTACCCCTCCACCATGCTTCGCATGGTTCCCCTCCCCATCTGGCGATGGGGAGGAACTAGGGAGCCATTTGCTTCGCCACTGTGACGAATTCTTCCACGCTCAGCGTTTCGGCTCGCCTGGTAGATTCTATCCCTGCCGCCTCCAGCGCTTCGAGCGCACCCGGCAAGCCCTTGAGGCTCTGCCGCAGCATCTTTCTTCGTTGGCCGAAGGCGGCGGCGGTGAGGGCCTCCAGGGTCAGGGGGCGGACTCCCGGAGACGCGGCCTTGGGAACGATGTGGACGACCGCGGACATCACCTTGGGTGGGGGCACGAAAGCCGAGCGGTGGACCTTGAGGGCGATGCGAGCGTCGGCGCGCCATTGGGCCAGGACGGCGAGGCGGCCGTAGGCGGAGGTGTCGGGTTTGGCGGCGATGCGTTCGGCGACTTCCTGCTGGAACATCAGGGTGAGCGAGGCCCACCAGGGCGGCCAGCGTTCACCCCCCAGCCAGCGGACGAGCAAGGCGGTGCCGATATTGTAGGGGAGGTTGGAGGCGATGTGGGCGCCGGGGCCGACTTCGGCTTCTTCGTCGATGGCGAGGGCGTCGGCTTCGAGGACTCGGAGGCGGCCTTCGGAGGCCTGGTTGACCTCCTCCAGGGCGGGAAGGCAGCGGCGGTCGCGTTCGACGGCGATGACGTTGGCGCCGGCGCGCAGCAAGGCGCGGGTGAGGCCGCCCGGGCCGGGCCCGACTTCGTAGACGCTTTGGCCGAGGAGATCGCCGGGGACTCGGGCGATTCGGTCGAGGAGCTGTTCGTCGAGGAGGAAGTTCTGGCCGAGCGCCTTCGACGCGGTGAGGCCGTGGGCGCGGATCACTTCGCGCAGGGGCGGAAGCGGCTTCACGCTGCGTGGAGGCGGCGGGCGCAGTCCGACGCGAGGCGCAGGGCGGCGATCATCGCGCCGGGCTCGGCCTTGTTCTGGCCGGCAATGGAGAAGGCTGTGCCGTGATCGGGCGAGGTGCGGACGATGGGCAGGCCGAGCGTGATGTTGACGCCTTCGTCGAAATGGAGGGTCTTCAAGGGCACCAAAGCCTGATCGTGGTAGAGGCAGAGGGCGGCATCGTAGGTGGCCCGCATGCGGGCGTGGAACATGGTGTCGGCGGCGAGCGGGCCCACGATGTCGGCATCTTCCTCACGAAGGCGCTCGATGGCGGGGGCGATGATGTCGATCTCTTCCCGACCGAGGGCGCCGTTCTCTCCGGCATGGGGATTGAGGCCCGCGATCGCGATGCGGGGGCGGGCAATTCCGAACAGGCGCCTGAGGCCGCGGATCGTGGTTCGGCCGCGCTGGACGATCAGTTCGGTGGTGACCGCGGTAGGCACGTCCTTGAGCGCGATATGGGTGGTGACGGGGACGGTGCGCAGCGTCGGGCCGGCGAGCATCATCGCCACCATGTCGGCGGCGATGCCGCAGCGTTCGGCGACGAATTCGGTCTGGCCTGGGTGGGTGAAGCCGATCGCGTAGAGCTGCGCCTTGGAGACCGGACCGGTGACGATCGCGGACGCCGCGCCGGAGCGGGTGAGGCCGACGGCGAGCTCGAGCGCGTCGAGCGCGTTGCGGGCGCCTTCCAGGGTCGGCGTGCCGGGGGTGCACTCGGCGGTGCCGTCGATGCGGATCAGGGGAAGGGCGCTTCGGAAGACCTGGCGGGCTTCCTCCGGCCCCTCGACCACGGCGACCGGGCCGTTCCAGACGGCGGCGAGGGATTCCGGCGTGCCGACGGCGAAGAAGGGCGCCAGGCCCTCGGCCTCGCGCGCTTCCCAGGCCCGGGCGGCAATTTCGGGGCCGATGCCCGCCGGATCGCCGAGTGCCAGGGCAAGCGGCGGCGCGGCGGGTGCGTCGGCGTCAGCGATAATCGACAACTGCGTCGCGGCGAAGATCGCGCAGGTAGCGGCGGGCGCGCAGATTGATCCGGTTTTCGGCGAGCTGATCGTGGATCTGGTCGAACGAAACCTCGGCCACGGGGGCGGGATCGTCGCGGCCGCACAGGACCAGGACGCTGACTCGTTCCTCCGTGCCGAAGGGCGCGGTCTGCTGGCCGATGCCGAGGTTCAGCAAGGTCGGCTGAAGCGGCGCCGGCAGGTCGCGGACCTTGACCTGATCGTTGGTCACCACTTCCGCGCCAATGCCGGCGGCGACTTCCTCGGCGCGGCCGCAGCCGCCCATGCCCTGGCTGGTGCGGACGAGCTGCTGAATGCGGCTGTCGATCTGCGAACGCGGGGTGCCGCGCGGGAAGTTGACCGACAGCTGCTTGAGGCTGAGCACCGCGTCGCGCGGATCGGCGGTCAGCACCTGGCGGGTGTCGGTAACGGCAATGATCGAGAAGCCGCCGGGCACCGCGATCGGGTTCGAGACCGTGCCGACGGGAAGTTCCTGGACGGCGGCGGCGAGCGGCTCGGGAAGCTGCTCGGCGCGGACGAAATCGAGATCGCCGCCGACGGCCGCGGTGGAGGCTTCGGAGAATTGCCGGGCATAGGCCATGAAGGACGCGCCGTTGCGAAGCTGCTCAACGATCCGATCGGCGTTGGCGCGGGCTTCGTTGGCGGTTTCGGGAGTCGCCGAGATGAAGATTTCGGAGACCTTATATTCCTTGGTGCCGCGGGCGGCGTTGAGCCGCGCGATCACCGTCTGCACTTCTTCCTCGGAGACGTTGACGAACGGTTCGATCTGGCGGCGCTGGAGGCGGCTCCAGGAGAGCTCGCCCTGGATCTGGCGCTTGATCGACGTGTCGGACGAGCCGGCGGAGCGCAGGTACGCGGCGAATTGCGAGGGCGTTTGATTGAAGTTCTGCGCATAGCGGGCGAAATATTGATCGAGCTCCTTGGGCTCGATCTTGATGTCCTCGGCGATTGCCGCCTGGATCTGCAGGGTTTCATCGACAAGGTTGCGAAGCACCTGCTGGCGAAGGCGCGGCAGTTCCTCGGGCGCGATGTTGCCGCCATTGGCAATCGCGATCAGCGCCATGCGATGGTCGATGTCCGTGCCGGTGATCACCGTGCCGTTGACGATCGCCGTGGCCTTGCGGACCCCGGGCTCTTCGGGCGCAAGGAAGCGGCCGTCGTCGGGAAGGTTGAGACCGCCGCCGGGGATTGCCGCCGAACCGCCCGTTTGCGCAACGGCGGCTGCGGCCGCCAATGTGCCGGCAAGCACGAACGCCGCCCTGTGAAAAGTCCCGAGCTTCATCATTCCTCCAGTAAAAGCAGGCTCTTGCACATGCCTTGGGCTTGCTGAACCGCAGCTTAGCGCCCTTCCCGTCGCCTTCTAGCGCCCCAGGTTCTTAAGCGCCACCCGGAACAGGAAGGTGTTGCCGCGCCGGACGTCGCCGGTGGCGTCGTAATCGCGCCGCCAGGTGACTCCGATCTCGATGCAATCGTCGTCATAGGCGATGCCGAGGCGGTGGCGGACGGGCTCGTAGCCGTCGGCTTCGCTCAACGGGTCTTCCTGGCGGTCGGTGAGATCGACGATGGCCGAGCCGAACACGGACCAGTAGCGGGCGAACTTGACCCGCCCGCCGAGGCGGATTTCCTCGCGGTCGCGAAGGTCCTCGATGGCCGGATCGATGTCGCGGTTGAGGCGCAGGTAGCCCACCGTGGCGTAGGTCTGGTGGCCGCCGATCACCGCGTCCAGTTCGTTGCGGCGGACTTCGAGATCGTCCTTGTCGAGCCGAAAGCGGTGCACCAGGCTGAGCTTGTGGCCGACCTTGACCGTGGTTCGGCCGACGACGTCGGAGAAACGGTCAGACAGGCCGGTGCCGGTCGGGAAGATGGCGGGCTTCTCGCTCAGGCGGTAGCTTTGACCCACCGTCGTGCGGGCGGATACTCCGGGGAAATCGAACGCCCAGTCGACGCCGTACGTCATCCGCACGCCGTCTTCCCAGCGGTCGTAGCCGGGGAAGCGATTAAGCGCGAAGAGGTTGGAATCCTCGAGGTCCACCGAGCGGGCGTCTTCATTCGGAATGGCGAGGTTGCGGGTCGGCGGCGAGGCGACGAACTGGAGGCGCGGCGTCAGGCGCTGGGTGCCGCCCATGAAGGCGCCAACGAACGGCCAGCGGATTTCGGCAGCGGCGGCGGCGATGCCGCGGGCGTGCCAGCCCTCTTCGCCGCGATAGGTGAGGGTGGCGGTGAGCTCGTTGTCGCCGCTGTGGTAAACGTCGCCCCGGGCAAAACCGGTGAGGATCAGCTCCTGCCCCCAAGGGGTGATGCTGCGCCGGTCCCAGCGGGCGGAAGTGAAGGCGCGCTGGGTGTCCTGGCCGTCGGTGCGCAGGATGGCGAGGCTGTTGGCCTGAAGCTCGACCCGGCCGCCGAGGATCGGGTGGCCGAGGCGCCAGCGGGCGTCGATCGCGGGCAAGGCGATGGGCTGCTGGCCGGCGACGTCGGTGACTCGCAGGCCCTGGAACGCCCAGCCGGCGATCGAGACGTAGCTGTTGTTCGTGATCCGCTCGGCATTCACCACCGAGCGCAGGCGGGTGTCGCGTGAAATGTCGTAGCGGCGCAAAAAGGTGCGGTCGGTGACGTAGCGGCCTGACGCGGTGACGCTCCATTCGGGGGTGAGCTGAAAGCGGCCATTGCCTTCGAGGTAGCCGCGGATGCCGCGGTCGCGCAGGCCGAGCGCCTCCTGGTCGAGCGGAATGCGCGAGCCGTAGGTGAGGTAACCCGCGACCTGGAAAGGGCCGAGCGGGGTGAGCTGGCGGTAGCGGCCTTCGATCATCGGCAGCACGTCTGTGTAGAGGTGCGGGGTGATCGTGGCGTCGCGATTGGGGGCGAGCTTGAAATAATAAGGCGCCGAGATTTCGAGGCCGTTGGACTGGCTGAGGCGCACGTCGGGGACGAGGAGGCCGGGGCCGCCGCCCTTTGAGCCGTCGGGGTGGGAAAGGCCGGGGAGGGCGAGTATCCGCCGGCCGAACAGGCTGAGGCCCGCGCCTTCGTAGCGGATTCGGCCCTTGAAGGGATCGTGGACGACCTTGACGGCGGTGATCTGCCAGGTCGGGTCCTTGGGGCATCCGTTTTCATCGACCACGGCGCAGGGGCTGTAGGCGGCGCTGTAGAGCGTGGTGTAGCCGTCCTTGCGCTCGGCCTTGTCGGCGGCGAGGCGGCCGCCGTCCTCCAGCACCAGGAGGATGTTCTCGGCGACCGCGTCGCGCATCGAATTGGTGAGGACCACGCTGTCGCCATAAGCGACGTCGCCTTCGGGAGTGACCAGGCGGACATTGCCCTCCGCGCGGATTTCGTCGGTCTTGCGGGTCCACACCACGCGGTCGGCGCGCAGATTGTTGCCGTCGCTGTTCATGCGGACGTCGCCCGATGCGATTACGACTTCGGAATCGCGGTCATATTCAAGGCGCAGCGAGCTGAAGCGGACTTCGCGGGTGTCTTCGGCGGGCGCGGCTTCGGCGGCGGGCACGGTCTCGGCCTGGACGCCCACCTGCGCCCACGCCGCGCCGGGCGCGCAGAGCGAAATCGGCAGCGCCGTCAAACAGATGAACTTGAGCTTCTTCAATTTCCCCGCCGAGAAGGTGACCGGAGGCGACACTCCCGATTTTCCGCCTATTGCATCGCAGCGGCGGCGGGGCAATGCCGCCGAAGCTGGGTTGCCCGTATGAGGCGGCACCCTTGGAAGGGCTTGCGCGTTTGCCTCAAGGTGCGGCAAGCCCCGCCCTCGACACCCAGGAGTTTACCGCCTTGCAGATCAGCTTCGCCAGCCAGCGCCCGTCCGGTTCCTTCGCCCTCGCAATCCCCGTGTGGAGCGAGGACCTGCTGAACGACCGGCTGTCGGGGCTTCCCGAAGGCGCCCGCGGCCTCGCAGCCCGGGCGGCGGAGGCGCAGCGCTTCGAGCGCGAGGCGGCAAGCGTGGCCGAACTATATGTCGAGGATTCGGGGATCGTGCGGCGGGTGCTTCTGCTCGGCCTTGGCGCCCAGCGGACCGACGAGGCGCTGTTCGAGAAAGCGGGCGGGGCGCTGACCGCCAAGCTGCTGACCTCGGGCGAGAAGAAGTTGGTGATCGACCTCACCGGCACCGGGCTGGACGGCGAGGCGGCGGCACGGATCGCGTTCGGCGCTGCGGCGCGCGGCTGGCGCTTCGACCAGTATCGCACCAAGCTGGCCGCCAAGCAGAAGCCGACGTTGGCAGAGGTGGTGATCGTCGGCCCGGCGGGCGGCGAGGAGGCGTGGACGCGCCGCTCGGCCCTGATCGACGGCATGGCCTTCACCCGCGAGCTGGTCGCCGAGCCCGCCAACATCCTGTATCCCGAAAGCTTCGTCGAGCGCTGCCGCGCGCGGATCGCGCCGCTCGGCGTCGAAATCGAGGTGCTGGACGAGACCCAGATGGCGGAACTCGGCATGGGGGCCTTGCTTGGCGTGGGGCAGGGCAGCGTCAAGCCGCCGCGGCTGCTTGCCATGCGCTGGAACGGCGGCGAGGCGGGCGCCAAGCCGCTGGTGCTGGTCGGCAAGGGCATCACCTTCGACACCGGCGGCATTTCGATCAAGCCGGCCGCCGGCATGGAAGGCATGAAGTGGGACATGGGCGGCGCCGGCGCGGTGGCGGGCACCATGATGGCGCTTGCCGGGCGCAAGGCCAAGGCGAACGTGGTCGGCGTCTGCGTGCTTGCCGAGAACATGCCGGACGGCAACGCCCAGCGCCCGGGCGACGTGGTGACCAGCATGTCGGGCCAGACCATCGAAGTGATCAACACCGACGCGGAAGGCCGGCTGGTGCTTGCCGACGCGATCACCTGGGCGCAGCGGCAGTACCGGCCGGAAACCCTGGTCGATCTCGCCACGCTGACGGGGGCGATGATCATCTCGCTCGGCCACGAATTCGGCGGCTTGTTCTCCAACGACGACGGGCTTGCAACGCGGCTGAGTGCGGCGGGGACGGCGAGCGGCGACCGGCTTTGGCGGATGCCGCTTGCCCCGGCGTTCGACAAATTGATCGAATCGCCGATCGCCGACATGAAGAATGTCGGGCCGCGCGAGGGCGGATCGATCACCGCGGCGGCCTTTATCCAGCGCTTCGTCGATCCGGGCGTGAAGTGGGCGCACCTCGACATTGCCGGCATGGTCTGGGCGGACAAGCCCGGGCACCTGTACGACAAGGGCGCGACCGGATTCGGCGTGGCTTTGCTCGACCGCTTCGTGGCGGACAATTACGAAGGGTGATCGTCAACTTCTACCACCTGGCGTCCACTCCGCTCGAGCGGGTTCTGCCCCTCGTCTGCCAGGGGCTGGTCGGGCAAGGGGAGCGGATGCTGGTGGTGGGCGACGAAGCGCTGATCGCGCGCCTCGACGAGCAGCTCTGGACCTTCGCCGCGGACAGCTTCGTGCCGCACGGGCGGGAGCGGGCGGAGGCGCAGCCGGTACTGCTGTCGACCGAGCCGGTGGCTGCGAACGGGGCACGGGCGATCGCGCTTGCCGACGGGGAGTGGCGCGAAGAGGCTTTGGGGTTCGACAAGGCGTACCTTTTCTTCGGCGATGAGGGGTTGGACGCGGCGCGGGGGCTTTGGCGGACGCTGAAAGGCAACGAGGCGGTTGAGCCGCGTTACTGGAAGCAGGTGGACGGAAAGTGGGTGCAGGGGCCCTGAGTCTTGCCTCCGCCCGGCCTCTCCCCTAGAGGGCCGCGCAATCCTTTCCCCATCTGGAGCTCCAACGGCCATGGCGACCGAACGCACTTTCTCGATCATCAAACCCGACGCCACGCGGCGCAACCTGACCGGCGCGATCACCGCCAAGCTCGAGGAAGCCGGCCTTCGCGTCGTCGCGTCCAAGCGCATCCGGATGAGCCGGGAGCAGGCCGAGGGTTTCTACGGCGTCCACCGCGAGCGTCCGTTCTTCAATGACCTCGTCGAGTTCATGATCTCCGGCCCGGTGGTGGTGCAGGTGCTGGAAGGCGAGAACGCCGTCCTCGCCAACCGCGACGTGATGGGCGCGACCAACCCGGCCAACGCCGACGCCGGCACGATCCGCAAGGAATTCGCCGAGTCGATCGAAGCAAATTCGGTGCACGGCTCGGACAGCGCCGAGAATGCGGCGATCGAGATCGACTTCTTCTTCAAGCCCGAAGAAATCGTCGGCTAATCATTCCTCCCCATCGAAGATGGGGAGGGGAACCACCCGCAGGGTGGTGGAGGGGTAGTGGCGCTGAGGTCTGCGGGTCCGGCGCGTGAACCTCCTGATCCACGGCAGCTACCCCTCCACCATGCTGCGCATGGTTCCCCTCCCCACGCTTACGCGCGGGGAGGAACAGTTCCTCCCCATCGAAGATGGGGAGGGGAACCACCCGCAGGGTGGTGGAGGGGTAGTGGCGCTGAGGTCTGCGGGTCCGGCGCCTGAACCTTCCTGATCTACGGCAGCTACCCCTCCACCATGCTGCGCATGGTTCCCCTCCCCGCGCTTACGCGCGGGGAGGAACTATGTCGACGTGGCCCGGCCTTAGCCGCGCGCAGAACGTGTCCAGCGCCTGCGGGTAGAGCTTGTGCTCTTCCGCCAGCACCCGTGCGGCGAGGGTCTCCGCCGTGTCGCGTTCGCGGATGCGGACCTTGGCCTGGGCGAGCACCTGTCCGCCGTCCAGCTCCTCTGTCACCAGATGCACCGAGCAGCCGCCGAACATCTCGCCGGCGAGGATCGCCCGGCTGTGGGTGTTGAGGCCCTTGTAGAGCGGCAGCAGCGAGGGGTGGATGTTGAGGATCCGGCCTTCCCAGGCACGGATGAACTCGGGCGACAGGAGGCGCATGTAGCCGGCCAGCGCCACCACTTCGACGCCATGTCGGCGGAGTTCGGCGTCCATCCGCATGTCGAACTCGGCGCGGTCCAGGCCGTTGTGGCTCTCCGCCCACGTCGGGACGCCGAGGCGCTTGGCGACCACCAGGCCGCGCGCTTCGGGGACGTTGGAGGCGACGAGGGCGAGGTCGTAGCTGCGCG
>DASWMM010000316.1:0-6094 GCA_036399755.1 Allosphingosinicella sp. | reverse complement strand
CCCTCGCCTTCGTGAAAACCTATGTCGAGCCCGCGATCGGTGACGTCGAGGCTGTGTCCGGCTTCCGCAACGAAGAGCTCAACCAATGCTCGGGCGGCGCCAAGGCAAGCGCCCACCGCCATTTCTACGCGCTCGATCTGGTGCCGGTGAGCGGGGACATTTCCCGTTCCGCGATGATCCACAGCATCTGCGGCGTCCACGCCCAGCGCGGCAGCGACTTCGACATCGGCCTCGGCTTCTACACCGGCAACCGCTTCCACGTGGATAGCAAAGGGTTCCGCAAATGGGGCGCCGACGGCAAGGGCGCGACCAGCCCGTGCGTCACCGGCATCGCCTGAACCTTTCAGGTTGAGATTGCAGAAGGGGACGGCCGCCGCGGCCGTCCCCTTTTTCGTGTCCGCGCGCCTTGCGACAAAGTGCGACAACTTCGCCCCGTGGCCGCGATAGCTGCGCGACACGGGGGCTCCAAATAGGTCTCAACGCCGAACGGGCGTCTGATCAAAGGAGTGTTTCACCATGAAGAAGTTCATCCTCGCAGCCCTCGCCGCTTCCGTTGCAATCGCACCGGCCGCCGCGGCGCCCTACGGCAGCTACAACAACAATCACCGGGGCCAGGTGGTTCAGGTCCAGAAGCAGAAGATCGTTCGCAACAACGGCCGCCAGGTGGTCAAGACCAAGCAGGTCGTCCGCAACCGCCAGGCCGCCCAGCGCAACTGGCGCAAGGGCGAGCGCTTCGACAGCCGTTATGCCTCGAACTACCGGGTGATCCAGAACCCGCGCTCTTACCGCCTCTACGACGCGCCCCGCGGCTATCGCTGGGTCCAGTCGAACAACGATGCGGTGCTGGTGGCGATCACCAGCGGCATCATCGGCGCGGTGCTCGGCAGCCGCTTCTAAGGGCTGCCAAGCCATTCGAACGGGCTCCGGGGAGGCGAACCTTCCCCGGGGCCTTTCGCTTTTGGGCGCAAAGCAGATAGAGGCGGTGACATGGCAGGCGATCCCCACATCCTCCTGGTCGACGACGAGCGCGACATCCGCGACCCGCTCGCCGCCTACCTGTCCCGCAACGGCGTGCGCGTCACCAAGGCGGAGAATGCCGCCGCCGCGCGCCAGGTGCTCGCCGCCCACGCGATCGACCTCGTCCTGCTCGACATCATGATGCCGGGCGAGGACGGCCTGTCGCTGGCCGGCTTCATCCGCGCGACGACGAAGATTCCGGTGATTCTGGTCACCGCCAAAACGGAAGAGACGGACCGCATCGTCGGTCTTGAGCTTGGCGCCGACGATTATGTCACCAAGCCGTTCAGCCCCCGCGAACTCCTCGCCCGAATCAAGGCGGTGCTTCGCCGGGCCGGCGGTTCGGACGCGGTGCGCGCGCCGGATGCGGAGGGCTATGCCTTTGGGAGCTGGGTATTGAAGACCGGCGAGCGCGAGCTGGTCGGTACCGACGGCGTTTCGGTGCCGCTCTCCACTGGCGAGTACAACCTCCTGCTCGCCTTCGTCACCCACCCCAAGCGCGTGCTCACCCGCGATCAGTTGCTCGACTTATCGCAAGGCCGCGAGCTTGCCGCGTTCGAGCGGAGCATCGACAACCATATCAGCCGCCTGCGCCGCAAGATCGAGGAGGATGCGGGCGATCCCAGGCTGATCAAGACGGTGTGGGGCGGCGGCTACACGCTTGCCGCCGACGTGCGGCGGCTGTGAGGCGATTCCTGCCGAAAAGCCTGATCGCACAGATGGCGCTGCTCATCGGCCTTGCCTTGCTGGTCGCGCAGCTCGTCAATTTCGCTTTGATCCTCAACGAGCGGCAGAAGGTCAGCCTCGCCCAGAACCAGGGCCCGGCAATCACGCGCTTCGCCTCGGTTGCGAGCGACTTTTCGGACGCGCCGGTTGAGTTCAAGACCGCGGTGCTCGAGGACGCCTCCCGCCGCGGCGCCCGCTTTGCGCTGGAGCCGGCGGCGGCGGTGGGTGACGCCGACGCGCGGGAGCCGCGTGTCGAGGCACGGCTGACTGAAACGCTCTCCCAGGCTGGAGTATCGGCCAGCGAAGTGCGGGCGGCGTCTCGCACCGAAGCTCGGCCCCCGCGGCCGCGCGCCGAGGGGAGGGGAGCGCCCCAGGGCCGAGGCGAGCAGGACGTGCTGGTGCTTTCGGCGCGGGTGGACGGCGGCTGGCTCAACGGCCGCCTCCCCACCCCCCGCGGCGACCCGTGGCTTGCCGGGCGGCTGGGCGCTGCCACCTTGATCCTCTACATCATCGTACTCGGCATGACCCTGCTGGTGGCGATGCGCCTCGCCCGCCCCTTGCGCGACCTCACCCGCGCCGCCGAAGCCTTTCACGGCCGCAGCCTTGCGCCGGAAGTGGAGCCGCGCGGCCCCGCCGACCTGCGCCGCGCAATTAAAGCGTTCAACGCCATGAACCGGCGCGTCACCGCCCTGCTCGACGAGAAAGACCGGATGCTTGGCGCCATCGGCCACGATCTGCGCACGCCTTTGGCGTCGCTCCGCATCCGCGCCGAAGGGGTGGAGCCGGCGGGCGAGCGCGAGCGGATGGTCGCCACCATCGAGGAAATGAACGCGATGCTGGAGGACATCCTCGTCCTCGCCCGCTCCGGCCGGGCGCGGGAGGAGGCCCGGCCCGTGGATCTCGGCGCGCTGGTCGAAGCGGTGGCGGAGGAGTTTCACGATCTCGGGCAGGAGGTGACCGTAGACGCGGTTGCGCGGGTGGTTGCACCTGTGCAGCCGGTGCTGCTCCGCCGCGCCTTGCGCAACCTCATCGACAACGCGCTGAAATATGGCGGCTCGGCGCGGGTTGCGGTCGCGCAATTGGGCGGCGAGGCGACGATCTCCGTATCGGACAGCGGCCCCGGCCTTGCGCCGGAGGAAATGGAGCGGGTGCTGGAGCCCTTCTACCGGGTAGAGGAATCGCGCAGCCGCGAGACCGGCGGCAGCGGCCTGGGCCTCGCCATCGCCCGTGCGATCGCCGAAAGCCATGGCGGCGCGCTGAGCCTGGTCAACGGAGCGCCGGGCCTGATCGCCACCATCACTTTGCCCAAGGACACCACGCACTAAGAAGGCGGCCAGCGCGAACGCCGGCCGCCTCCTTGTTGGCTTAGCGGCGGCCCTGGCCACGCGGACGGGCGGCGAGTTCCTCCGCCGACAGCGCACCGTCGCCGTTCGCGTCCGCCCGGGTGAGGCGCTGACGGTGCCCGGCGAGGAACTCGGCCAGCGTCAGAGCGCCATCGCCGTTCGCGTCCGGCGAGGGCCGCTCGGGCCTGACCGGGGCGAGGAGCACCTGCTGAGGCGCCGCCTGCGGCTGAGGCGCCGCTGCGGCCTGCTCTGCGGGAGTTGCCGCTGGGGCGGGCTGCACCACCTGGTAGAGCTGAGGCCCATCCTCGCCGCCGCGCTCGCGGCGGCCGTGTCCGCCGCGCCCTTCCCGGCCGCCGCGCCCCCGAGGCATTTCGGCGCCGCTGAGCTTGCCGTCCTTGTCGGCGTCCAGTTCGGCGAAGCGCTGCTTGCCGCTTTGCTCGATCTCGGCAGCGCTGACCTGGCCGTCACCGTTGAGGTCTGCCCTGCCGGGGCCCCGGCCTTCCGGCGCCAGCGCGAAGCCCGCCGCGGCCAATGCCAGCAAGGCAACGCCGCCGCCCGCGCCGATCGCGATCTTCCTTTTCTTGTTCATCATTCTTTCTCCGTCACACGCCACCAATCAGGCGTTGCAAGGACGATGAACGGCACCTGTCGCGCGCCTATCGCCGCGTGGGGCGAAATTGTCGCAAAATGTATCGAAAGCTTATCCTGTGGAGGCAGCCCGGGAGGTCCGCCGCCCCTCCATCTCGCGCCGGCGGCGGCGGGCGGTGAGCCACATCAGGATGCCGGTCACCGCCAGCGCGGCCGGGATGATGCCTCCAATGAAGACAATCGTCTGCCACACCGGCCCCATGCCGTTGCCGTCGTGAATCCGGCGCATCAGGCGGGCGGTCGTCTCCGGCTGCGGCGGCTTGGGCGGGGTGGCGGCCCGGGTGGCGTCATCGACCTGCACTTCGGCATTGCCGCCCTCCCGCGCGAAAGCGAGCTTCCATTTGCTCTCCTTCTCAGTCGGCCAGGCAAGGGTAACCAGCCGGCCGGTGGCAAGCGGCTGGGCCGCGCCGAGCGCCGCGTCCGGCGTGAGCTGGGTCTGCGCCATCGGCGCCGCCGCCATGCGCCGCATCCGTTCGGCGGGGGAGGGGCCGGCCGGGTCTCCGGACAAGGAGGCGAAAAAGGCGGGAAAGGAGATCCAGGCGCCGGTGAACGAAAGCACCGCCAGCGGCAGCGCGATCCAGAAGCCGCCGAGGTGGTGGAGGTTGCCGCTCGTCTCCGGCTGCCGCCGCCACCGCAGGCCCCGCTTGAAGCCGCCCTTCAAGGGCCACCACAGCCACAGGCCGGTGAGCGACGAAAGCAGCATCGCAACCCCGATCCAGCCGACGATCTGCCGCCCCATGCCCGGCACCATCAGGCTGCCGTGGATGACGTGCATCACCTGCACCGCGCCGGTGCCCCCCGCCACGCGGTCGAGCAGGCGCGCGTCGGTGGGGTGGAGGTAAAGGGTTGTCCGCAGCGGCCGTCCTCCGCCCGGCGGCGCCGGCTTGGTCAGGGTCGCGACCACCGCGCCGTTTTCGTGCGGGAAACCGATGCTCAGCAGCCGCTCGTCCGGTGCGGCAAGCTTGGCCGCCGCCGCGGCGTAAGCTGCGGGGGTGAGGGCAGGGGGCGCGTTCACCTCGCGCTGCGGGTTGAGTACGCCGTCCAGCCAGTCGTGCCAGACCAGCGCCGACCCGGTCAGCGAGATCGGGATGATCAGGATTGCGAGGGTGAGGCCGAGCCACTTGTGGACTTGGAACCAGAGGCGGCGGAGGCTGACTTTGTTGAACATGCCTCAGAAACTAGCGTTGCTGCGAACGATTATCAATAAGGCTCAGCGGGTCCCATAGGTCCGGTCGCCGGCATCGCCCAGGCCCGGGACGATATAGCCATGATCGTTGAGCTCGTCGTCCATTGCCGCCGCCCAGATCGGCACGTCCGGGTGGGCGGCGCGCAAGGCTTCGGCGCCCGGCCGGGCGGCGAGCAGGCAGACGAAGCGCATGTCGGTGACGCCCGCTTCCTTGAGCCGGTCGATCGCGGCGATGGCGGTGTGGCCGGTGGCGAGCATCGGATCGACCAGGATGACCAGGCGGTCGGCCACGTCGTCGGGCGTCTTGAAATAATATTCCACCGCTTCGAGTGAGGCGGGGTCGCGGTAGAGGCCGATATGGGCGACCCGGGCGGAGGGGACGAGATCGAGCATCCCTTCCGCCATGGCGAGGCCGGCGCGCAGGATCGGCGCGATGACCAGCTTCTTGCCGGCGATGGCGGGCGCCCGGGTGGCGGCGACCGGGGTCTCGATATCGATCAGCGCGGTCGGCAGATCGCGCGTCACTTCGTAGCACATCAACGTCGCGATCTCACGCACAACGGTGCGAAACAGCAGGATCGAGCTGCCTTTGTCGCGCAAAATGGTAAGCTTGTGTTGCACCAGCGGGTGCTGGACGACCGTCATTCCCTGCATGTTCAAAACACCGTTCCGTCGCTGATGATTGTGAAAGAGGGCCCGCCGCCGGGGCGAAGCTCCGCCGCGATCCGGCGGCCCGCAACCCAGCTGCCACCCTCAAGCATCCGGGCGAGCGGGAAAGCGGCTTCGCTGACTCCCAGGCGGGCCCTGACGAGCAGCGCCATGCGGTCGAGCAGCGCAACGGTGAGCGATCGCCAGGCGACGATCAGCGGGTCCGAGACAGTGTGGGTGCGGCCGGCATCGTTGGGATCGGTAAGGACCAGCACGCCCGAATCAACGAACAACCCGCCGTTGCGATATTCGGCGAGGCCGGTGAGCCCGTCTATCTCCACCACCTCGACACCCGCCTCCTGCAGCGGCTCGATCAGCGAGTAGCTCAGCCATTGCGAAAGCTTGTGGAGCGGCACCAGCCCATTACTCTCATCGCACCGCCGGATCGCCGGATGCCGCCAGCAGTCGCCGAGCGGTACCCCGTCCACTTCCAGCCGCCCCGCCCAGATCCGCCCCAGCGCCTCCA
>DASWMM010000315.1:0-3523 GCA_036399755.1 Allosphingosinicella sp. | reverse complement strand
CGGGCCCGGCTTTGTCCTATGCCCGCCAGCTCGTTGCGGCCTATCCGACGCCGGAAAACTGGCGCGATGCGGTTCTGACCTACCGCGAGCTTGCCAATCCGGATGCCGCGGCCCAGCTCGATGCGGTGCGTCTGCTCCGCTTGTCGAAGGGCATGGCGGGTGAGCGCGATTACCTGGAAGCGGCGCAGACGTTCCAGGCGGCGGGCCTTGCCGGCGAGAGCCGCTCGGTGCTGGAGGAAGGGGTCAACACCCGCATGGTCGATCCGGCCAAGCCGGTGTTCAAGGAAGCCATCGCCACCGCGGCACGGGGAGCGACCGCCGAAAAGGCGAAGCTTTCGACTTTGCAGGCGAGCGCCATGGCGGCGGCCACCGGCGCACCGGCGCTCCAGGCCGGCGACGTCCTGCTCGGCGCCGGCAACTATGCCGGGGCGATCGACCTGTTCCGCGCGTCTTTGCAAAAGGGCGGCACCGATCCCAACGTGGTCAACACCCGCCTCGGCACCGCCCTCGCGCTCGCCGGCCGCAAGGCGGAAGCGGAAGCCGCGTTCCGCGCCGTTGCCGGCCCCCGCACCGAGCTTGCCGCCTTGTGGCTGGTATGGCTCGGCCAGCGCGGTTGACCGCCTCTCGTTTCCGTTTCAGATCTCACGCCCAGGAGAGTAAACGCATGAAGCTTGTTTCCACCCTCGCCCTTTCCGCCGCCTTGGTTGCGGGCGGCATTGCCGCCGCTCCGGCCGCCGCGCAGTCCAAAAAGAATAAAAAGGAGGCCGCCGCCGCGGCGCAGGCGCAGCCGGCCGAGCGCAAGTTCAACATCAGCAAGGCCGCGGGGAAGCCGATCACCGAGCTTCAGACCGCGGTAAGGGCCAAAACCCCGGATGCGCCGCAGAAGCTCGCCGCGGCGCAGGCCGTGGCGACCACCACCGATGATAAATATGTCGTTGCGAAGCTCCAGCTCGATCTGGCGATTGCCGCCAACGACAAGGCGGCCCAGCTCGCCGCGATCGACGCGATCCTCGCCAGCGGCGGCGCCGATGCCGCCGAGACCGGCACGCTCAACAATTACGTAAGCGGCCAGGCGCTGCTCGCCGGCGATTATGCGCGAGCCGAAACGCTTTTGACCGCCCGCCTGGCGGCGGCCCCGAACGAGATCGACACGGTGATCAACCTGTCGCGCGCTAAGCTTGAGCTTAAAAAGGACGCCGAAGCGCTTCCGCTCCTTCAGCGCGCGATCGCCCTCAACAAGGCGGCCGGCAAGAAGGGCGAGGAAGCCTGGTACCGCAAGGCGCTGGAAATCGCGCACAACCAGAAGAACACTGCTTTGGCGGCCGAGCTTGGACGCGAAACGCTGAGCCTGTATCCGAGCCCGCAGAACTTCAAGAACCTGGTTGCGATCACCCAGCCGCTGCTCGCCCGGGACGAGGAAGCCTCCGCCGATATGCTTCGCCTGCTGCAGGTGAGCGGCAATCTGACCAGCTCCACCGACTATCTGCGGCTTGCGCAATATTATGAGTATAACCGCAACTGGGGCGCGGCGAAGACGGTGGTGGATGCCGCCGCCGCGGCAGGCAAAACCAGCGGGGCGCACAGCGCCTTGCTGGGCAGGGTCAGCAGCAAGATCGCCGAGGACAAGGCCGCGCTTCCGGGTGCCGAGGCGAAGGCCCGTTCGGGCGCGAACGGTGCGCTCGCGCTGTCGCTGGCCAGCGTTTATGCCGGCTATGGCGATTATGCCAAGGCGGTCGACCTGTACCGGGTTGCCCTTCAGAAGGGCGGGGTGGATGCCAACGTCGTCAACACCCGGTTGGGCATGACGCTGGCGATGGCGGGGCAGCGCGCCGAGGCCGAAGCGGCATTCGGCAAGGTGACCGGCAGCCGCGCCCCGCTCGCCGGCCTGTGGATGGCCTGGCTCGCCCAGCGCGGCTGAGTCCGGCCGTTCGGCACGCAAAAAGGGGGCGCCGGAGCGATCCGGCGCCTCTTTTCTTTGGCCCCGGGCGCGTCCCATATTGCGACGGCGCGATTTGCCGCCTTCCGCCCCGCCACCGGGCGCGTTAACGATTGCACATGGCCGCCGCGCCGCGGTGCCCCCAGTGGTTTAAGGATCAGCTTTTTCCGTGCGCTTCGACGACACGATCGCGACAGTGCTTGCGCAGCCGGAGGCGAACCCTTCGGCGCGGGCGGCGAAGTGGCGCCAGCTCGTCGATCTGCTCGCCCAGCGCCGAGCCCATGCAGCCGGGGCGGAGGCATATCGTGCATTCGAATGGCTGCGCGGTGCGCGCGACACGGTGGATGCCGACCGGCGGCGGACGGTGGCGCGCAGCCTGGCCGGACGCCGCGTGTCGCCCGACGTGGTGGCGTTCTTCGCCGAAGACAGCGCGGCGGTTGCGGCGCCGCTGATCGGCGGCGTGTTGCTGAGCGGGGCCGAGTGGCTCGACCTTTTGCCCAGTCTTGGACCGTCCGCGCGATCGCTGCTGCGCCATCGCCGCGACCTCCTTCCGGAGGTGGAGGGGGCTCTGGCGAGCTTCGGTTCGGCCGATTTCGCGCTTTCAGGGACAGTTGCTGAGGCAGCGCCGGTGCATGCTGTGCCAGCTGAGGCCGCGCCGCTTTCCAGCGCTGATGCGGCGGGCGAGACCCAAATCCGCGAGCTGGTCGCCCGGATCGAGAAATTCCGCCGCCAGCGCGAAGTCTCGGCCGTGCAAGCCAGTGCCGCCGCCGCCGTGCCGGCCAGCGCCGAAGCGTTTCAGTGGGAAAGCGGCGCCGACGGCATCGTCATGTGGGTGGAAGGGGCGCCGCGCGGGCCGCTGATCGGGCAAAGCATCGCCTCGATCGCCGAGCGCGGCCAGTTCGGAGTGGACGGTCAGGCGGCCGGCGCGTTCGAAAAGCGGGCGCCGTTTCGCGACGCCCGGTTCATCGTCGCCGGATCCGGTGCCGCGTCGGGCGACTGGCGGATTTCGGGCGTACCCTTCTTCGATCCGGTGCACGGCAACTTCCTGGGCTATCGCGGAAGCGCCCGCCGGCCGCGGGTCGATGAAGTTGCGCCCGCGGTCGCACCGCCACGCGACGGCCTGTTCGGCACGAATTTGCCTGCCGATTCGCTTCGCCAATTGATCCACGAGCTGCGTACGCCCTTGAACGCCATCGTCGGCTTCGCCGAGATGATCGACGGCCAGTATATGGGTCCAGCCGCCGCTACCTATCGCGGCCGCGCCGCCGAGATCATGGAGCAAGCGAGCCGGCTGTTGTCGGCGGTAGACGATCTCGACACCGCCGCCCGGCTCGAAACGCGGCGGATGAGCCTGGACGAGGCAAGCGTCGATGCGGTGGCGCTGCTCTGCCGCCTGCACGACGCCTATGAGCGCGTCGCCCGCCAGCGCGGCAGCCGGATCGCAATCGAGATCGAGCACAATCTTCCGCCCGCGCGGGTTGAGCTCGGCGCGGCGGAGCGGATGTTCGCGCGCATGCTTGCCGGCACCATCGGCCTTGCTGCCGAGGGGGAGACGATCGCCGCGACCATGGCCGTGGACGAATTTGG
>DASWMM010000314.1:0-9161 GCA_036399755.1 Allosphingosinicella sp. | reverse complement strand
GGTTCGCCGGTGAGACCTCGGACGAGGTCGATGCGGGCGTAGAGGAGGGGTTCGTCTACGGCGGCGAGGACGCGTTGGGCGGCTTCCCGTTCATCGGGCGCCGGGTCGTGCGCCGCGATGATGCCCTGGAATTCGGGCTGTACGCGGAAGTCGCCCGGCTGGGGGCGCTTGCTGATCGCGTGGCTGAAGCGGCCGCCAAAGTAGAGGAGGGAGACTTCGCCGGTCTGCTCGATGGCGGGGAGGTAGGGCTGGATCATGGCGGGGCCTTCGGGGCCGCCGTCGAGGCTTTTGCCGGGGCGCCAGCGGATGGTCTGCCAGGCGGTGGAGGAGACTTGCGGCTTGGCGACGAGTGCGTCGGTGGCGAAGCGGGCGCGGGCTTCTTCCATCGCGGCGAGGGTGAGGCGATCGGCGTAGAGGGTGGGGACGACGGGGGCGCCGCGTTCGCCGAGGCGGCCGACATAGCGTTTGTCGGCGTTCCAGCGCAGCACGGAGGCTGGGTTCTGGAGGCGGACGCCCTGCCCTTCCCAGCGTGTGACCGCTTCGACCCACCGGTCGTGGGCGTGGGGATAGCCCCAGGCGAGGAGCGGGAGGACCAGCGAGAAGTCGGCGAGGTCGTCCGCCTCGGCCCAGCTTCGGCCGACTACGTCCAGGCCGGCGGCGCGGAGCGGCTCGGCATTGCGGGCGAGGACGTCGCGCCAGCGGGTCTCGTACGCTTCGTCGGCGGGATCGGGGGTGAGGATGCAGATCGTGTCGGTCATGGCGCTCAGGGCATGTTGAAGTTGATGCCCTGGGCAAGGGGCAGATCGCGGCTGTAGTTGATCGTGTTGGTGGCGCGCCGCATGTAGGTCCGCCACGCGTCCGAGCCGCTTTCGCGGCCGCCGCCGGTTTCCTTTTCGCCGCCGAACGCGCCGCCGATCTCGGCGCCGGAGGGCCCGATATTGACGTTGACGATTCCGCAATCGGAACCGGCGGCGGAGAGGAACAGCTCCGCCTCGCGCAGGTCGTTGGTGAAGATGGAGGAGGACAGGCCCTGGGGCGCGAGATTGTGCGCCTCGATCGCTTCGTCGAGGGTGGAATAGCGCATCACGTAGAGGATCGGCGCGAAGGTTTCGGTGAGGGTGATCGGAGTCTGGGCGGGCATCTCAACCAGGGCCGGGCGGACGAAAAAGGCGCCCTCGGCGCTTTCCAGCCGCTTGCCGCCCTGCACATTGCCGCCCTGCTCCCGCGCGGCGGCGAGGGCGGCCTGCATGGCGTCGAAGCCGAGATTGTCGATCAGCGGACCGACCAGGGTGCCGTCTTCCAGCGGGTTGCCCACCGGGACGCCGGCCCAGATCTGCTTCAGGCGCGGGACGAGGGCGTCGTAGATGTCGTCGTGGACGAACAAGCGGCGAAGCGTGGTGCAGCGCTGGCCGGCGGTGCCGACGGCGGCAAAGGTGATGCCCCGCTCGGCGAGGTGAAGGTCGGCGGTGGGGGCGACCACCATGCCGTTATTGCCGCCGAGTTCGAGCAGGGTGCGACCGAAGCGGGCGGCGACGCGGGGTGCGACCTCGCGGCCCATGCGGGTGGAGCCGGTGGCGGAAACGAGCGCGACGCGGGGGTTGTCGACCAGGGCCGCGCCGGTGTCGCGGGCGCCCTGCACCACCTGGCTGAGATCCGCCGGGGCGTCGCCGAAGCGGGCCAGGGCGCGCTCGAACAGCGCCTGGACGGCGTAGGCGGTGAGCGGCGTCTTCTCGGACGGCTTCCACACCACCGCGTCGCCGCAGACGAAGGCGAGGCAGGCGTTCCAGGCCCAGACGGCGACGGGGAAGTTGAAGGCCGAGATCACGCCGACGACGCCGAGCGGATGCCAGGTTTCCATCATGCGGTGGCCGGGCCGCTCGGTGGCGATGGTGAGGCCGTAAAGCTGGCGGGACAGGCCGACGGCGAAGTCGCAGATGTCGATCATCTCCTGAACCTCGCCGAGACCTTCCTGGAGAATTTTTCCGGCCTCAAGGCTGACCAGGCGGCCCAAGGGCTCCTTTTCCGCGCGGAGGACGTCGCCGAACAAGCGGACAAGCTCGCCGCGACGTGGCGGCGGAACGGTGCGCCAGGCGAGGAAGGCGGCGTGGGCGCGCTCGACGGCGGCGGCGACATCGTCGGCGGACGCTACGGGAACGCCGCCGATCGCTTCGCCGTCTACTGGCGAGTGGGAGACGAGCGCGCCTTCGGGCGACGGCATGTCCAGGCGCTCGAACAAGGCGCGGGCTTCTTCGGCGGCGTGGAAAGGCAAGGCGAGGCTCCCGCAAGGGTCTGGTGAGGGGTGGGGCTGCCCCTACCCGCCCGAGGCGGCGGCTGTCGAGCGGAGCAAACCCTCTCTGTCGGCTTCCGGACAGACAGGCCGTTTCGCTCGCGCTATGAACAGCGCCGGGGATTGTCTGCTGTGCAGCTTGGGGGTGGATTATGACTGGGGAAGCTCGAACCGCCGCGCCCGCCGGCCAGCCTCTTTCAGGTTTCGCGTCCAATCGATTGCTCGCCACCTTCAGTGCCGGCGATCGCGCCGCGATCGGCGGTGCCGCGCAGCTCGTCCACCTGAAGCGCAGGGCGATCCTGTGGGATCAGGGCGCGGACGTGGATTATGCCTATTTCCCGGCGCCGGGCACGATGATCTCGCTGGCGATAGACCTGGAGGACGGGTCGAGCGTGGAAGTGGCAAGCATCGGCAAGGAAGGCTCGGCGGGCGGAATCGTGAGCTGCGGCAGCGCCCGGGCATTCGGGCGGGCGCTGGTCCAGATCGGCGGCCCGGCCTACCGGATTTCACTGCCCGCACTGGAGGCGGCAAAGGCGCGCTCGCCGTCGATCCGTTCGCTGTTCTGCCGGTATTCGGACGCGCTCCTCGCCCAGGTGATGCAGTCGGTGGCGTGCAACGCCGCGCACCCGATGGAGGCGCGGCTGTGCCGGTGGCTGCTGACTTCGCTCGACCGGGTGGGATCGCAGGACCTGCCGCTGACCCAGGCGATGCTGGCCGAGATGCTGGGCGTGCAGCGCACCACGGTGAATGCGGCGATCCAGTCGCTGCACGCACAGGGGGTGATCGCGACTTCGCGCGGGCTTCTCCACGTCCTGGACCGGGCGGGGATCGAGCGGCGGGCGTGCGAATGCTATGGCCGGGTGGAGGACCATTTCGCCGCGTCGCTTCCCGAGGTGCGGCCGCAGGCGGTGGACGCCACCGCATGAACTGGTACCGCCTCTACCGCTGGAACGACCGCGGCATCGCCCAGGTTTGGGACCTCGAAGCCGACGGCGAGCCGCAGGCGATTTCCGACGCGGCCGAGCGGCTGAACGGAGAGCGCGGCGAATTGTGGCAGGGCAAGACGCTGGTGCAGCGCTTTCCGGTCGACGTCCCGGCCTAGCCGGCGAAGAGCGCCTTGGCGGCGCTCAGCCTTTTTACGCCCTCCTCCAGCGTTTCGCGCTTCTTGGCGAAGCACAGGCGGATGACGTTGGTGACCGGGTTTTCCGCGTAGAAGGCCGAGAGGGGGATGGCGGCGACGCCCGCTTCGGGCACGGCGCGTTCGCAGAAGGTCATGTCGTCGAGCGCGATGCCGGAGGCGGCGAGATCGACGTTGAGGAAGTAGGTGCCGTCGGCGCGCAGGGTGGCGAAGCCGGCGTCGCGCAGCGCCGCGTCGAGCCAATCGCGGGCGGCAGCGAAAGCGGCGCGCATGGATTGGTAGTAATCGTCTCCCTTGGCGAGGCCGAAGGCGACGGCGGACTGGAGGTTGGGCGGGGTGGCGTAGGCGACATATTGGTGGGCCATGGAGATCGGCCCGCCGAGGTGCGGCGGCGCGGCGATCCAGCCCACCTTCCAGCCGGTCAACGAGAAGATCTTGCCGGCCGAGCCGACCTTCACCGTCCGTTCGGCCATGCCGGGAAGGGAGGAGAGCGGGACGTGGGCGAGGCCGTCGAAGACCAGGTGCTCCCACACTTCGTCGGTAAGTGCGACGCAATCGTGGGCGACGCAGCGTGTCGCGAGCAGGCTGAGTTCGGCGTGGCTGAACACGCGGGCGCTGGGATTGTGCGGGTTGTTGAAGATGACGAGCTTCGTGTTCGGCGAGAAGGCGGCGTCGAGCGCCTGGGCGGTGATCTCCCAGTGCGGCGGCTCGAGGCGAACCAGCTTGGGGACGCCGCCGGCGCGTAGCACGAGGGGGAGATAGGCGTCGTAGACCGGCTGGAGGAGAACCACTTCGTCGCGGGGGCTGACCAGCGCCATGATCGCCGCGGCCAGCGCTTCGGTGGCGCCGGAGGTGATTGTGATCCAGTCCGGATCGATGGCTAGGCCCTGGTGGCGGGCGTAATGGTCGACCACCGCCTGGCGAAGCTCGGGCAGGCCCCGCATCGGGGCGTATTGGTTGGAGCCGTGGGTGAGCGCGTCGGCGGCGCGGGCGACGACGTCGTCGGGCCAGCCGAAGTCGGGGAAGCCCTGGCCAAGGTTGACGGCCCCATGCTCCACCGCAAGCGCCGACATGTGGGCGAAGATCGAGGTGGGGAGATTGGCGAAAAGCGGGTTCATCGGCGCAGGCGCTCGATCATCGCGGTGGCGGCGGCTGGGTTGCGTTCCTTGGCACCCGAGATGAAGAAGACATACGTGTCCCGCGGGACCGGCGGCGGCGGGGCGGCATTGTAGGGGAGGCCCTGGGGGCTTTCGCCGCGCGCCCAGGCCTGCGCGATGCCTGTCCAGCGGTCGAGCGCGTCGTCGGAGTAGCCGGTGGGGATGTCTTCGCGAGCGCACATCAGGCGGGCGTAGGCGAAGCCTCCGCTGAGGTCGGCGACGCATGGGAAATCGTCGCTGTCGCCGTAGACGATGGCGACCCCGGCCGCGCGGGCGAGCGCGACGAAGGCGGGGTCGCGGAAGCTTTCGTGGCGCACTTCGACGGCGTGTTGGAGGGGCATTCCGGCCTGGGCGCGCGGCAGGAGGGCGAGGAAGGCGGCGAAATCGTCGGGGTTGAAGCGTTTGGTGGCCATGAACTGCCAGAGGATCGGGCCGAGCTTGTCGCCGAGCTCGGTGAAGCCCTGGCCGCAGAAGCGCTCCACCGCCTCGCCGCCTTCACCGAGCACCTTGCGATTGGAGCAATAACGCGAGCCTTTGATGGCGAATTTGAAGCCTTCGGGCACTGTCTTGGCCCAGCGGGCGAAGAGGTCGGGGCTTTGCAGCTTGTAGTAGGTGGCGTTGATCTCGATCGCCGTCAGCCGCTCGGCGGCGTAGCCAAGCTGCTTGGTCTTGGCGAGGCCGGGCGGATAGAAGGTGGTGCGCCAGGGATCATAGTCCCACCCGCCGATACCCACCCGGATCGCGCCTGCCGTCATGGCTGCGGAGGTAGACGCGGCGGGCGGAGCGCACAAGCGATTGAGCATCGCGGAGCAGGGCGGTAGCGTGCGGTGTATGTCCATGCTCCGATTCCTTGTTCTGTTCGCCCTCGCTTTTGCGACTGCGGCTTCCGCGGCGCCTGCGAAGAAGAAGGTGCTGATCTTCAGCGGCACCACCGGCTATCGCCACGCCTCGATCGACGTGGCGGTGCCGGCGGTGGCGCGGCTGGTGCGGGCGCAGGGAATGGAGCCGGTGGAAAGCGAGGCGCCGGCGGCGTTCGACGATCTGTCGGGCTATGCGGCGATCGTCCTGCTCAGCAACTCCACGGACCCGAAGAAGCCGGAGAGCGAGTGGCTGGTGGGGGCGCGGCGCGAGGCGTTGCAGCGGTTTGTGCACGGCGGCGGGGGCGTGGTGGCGATCCATGCGGCGGCGGATTCGCATTACGGCTGGCCCTGGTACACGAAGATGATCGGCGGGCGGTTCGCGAGCCATCCGCAGGGCACGCCCAAGGGCACGCTTCGGCGGGTGACGCGGGCGCACCCGGCGACGAAGGCGATGCCGGAGCGGTTCGAGCGAACCGACGAATGGTATTATTTCAACGATCAGGATGCGGCGGCGCAGTTGCTGGTGACGCTCGATCCGCAGTCGATCGGCGCGGCGGATGTGAATGCCAATCCGGTCGCCTGGGCGAAGGAGTTCGAAGGTGGGCGGGTTTTCTACACCGCGATGGGGCACACGGCGGAGAGCTATTCCGAGCCGTTGTTCCTGGCGCATGTCGCCGGCGGGCTGCGCTGGGCGACGCGGCGCTGAGCTTTGCGTAGCGCGCCGCGCGCGTTTATGCACCGCGCCGACTCTACCAGACTAAGGACAGACCCGTGACCGACATCGACCGCATTCTCGACGCCGCGCCTGTGATACCCGTGCTGGTGATCGAGCGGGAGGAGGATGCGGTGCCGATCGCGCGCGCGCTGGTGGCGGGCGGGCTCCGGGTGCTGGAGGTGACGTTGCGGACGCCGGCGGCTTTGGGCGCGATCCGGGCGATGAAGCAGGTTGAGGGCGCGATCGTCGGCGCCGGGACGGTGCTCAATGCGCGGCAGTACGAGCAGGCGGTGGAGGCGGGCTCCGAGTTCGTGGTGAGCCCGGGCTTTACGTCGGCGGTAGGCGACGCCGCGGCGGGATCGGGCGTGCCGCTGCTGCCGGGGGTTGCCGATGCGGGCGACATCATGCGGGTGCTGGATTTCGGGATCACGCGGATGAAGTTCTTTCCGGCGGTGGTGTCGGGCGGGGTGCCGGGGCTGAAGGCGTTTAGCTCGGTGTTCGGTGGGGTGCGGTTCTGCCCGACGGGCGGGATCACGCTGGAGAATGCGCCGGAGTGGTTGGCGCTTCCTTCGGTGGCGTGCGTGGGCGGGACCTGGCTGGTGCCTTCGGGGGTGGAGGTGGATGAGGCGGCGATTACCGAGCGGGCCCTGGTGGCGGCTGGGCTGAAGCGGTAGAGCCGCACCAACCAAACCTTCTGAACCACCAACCTGGTTCGTCCCGAGCGTAGTCGAGGGGCGCTGGCACTGAGTCCTCGTGTGCGCCCCTCGACTTCGCTCGGGACGAACGAAACTTGTTCTACCATTAGCCCAAGCGAGCCATTGCATAGTTATGCATGCAGGTGCATAGGCGCCGGCCCATGATTCGTGTTGCGATCCTTGGAGCTTCGGGCTTCGTTGGTGCCGAGCTGCTTCGGCTGATGAGCGGGCATCCCGCGCTGGTGCCGGTGCGGCTGTTCGGCGACAGCCAGGCCGGGCAGGCGCTGGATGCAGTGCATCCGCAGCTTGCCTTGGCCTATCCAGGGATGACGGTGGAGCGCTTTTCGCCCGAGGCGCTGGACGGGGTGGACCTGGTGTTCGCCGCCCTCCCCCACGGCCATTCGCAGCGGCTCGCCGGCGAGATCATCGCGCGCGATGTCGCCTTTGTGGACCTTGGCGCGGACTTCCGGCTGGATGACGCGGCGGACTATCAGCGCTGGTATGGGGAGCCGCACGGGGCGCCGGAGCTGCTCGACCGCTTCGTCTATGGCCTGCCCGAATATTATCGCGACGAGATCGCCGGGTCCCGCACCGTGTCCGCGCCGGGCTGTTACCCGACGTCCGCGATCCTGGCATTGAAGCCGCTTTTGCGGCTGATCGATGCCTCCACGATTGTCGTCGATGCGGCGTCGGGCGTCACCGGCGCGGGGCGCGGGCTTAGCGAGACGACGCACTTCAACAGCGTGGCGGAGAGCTTCAGCGCCTACGGGCTGCTCGGGCATCGCCACACCGCCGAAATTGAAATGGCGCTTGGCGGGACGGTGTTGTTCACGCCCCATCTGCTCCCGACGAACCGCGGCATCCTTGCCACCTGCTATGCGCAGGCGAAAGGACCCTGCGATCCGCTCGGTGCGCTTCGGGAGGCTTATGCGGACGAGCCGTTCGTGCATGTTTCGGAACGGCCGCCCGCGACCAAGTGGACCCTGGGCTCGAACGCCGTCCACCTTACCGCCCGCTACGACGAACGCACCGGCCGGGTGCTTGCGATCGCGGCGCTCGACAATCTTGTGAAAGGAGCCGCCGGACAGATGATCCAGTGCGCCAATCTGATGTTCGGCCTTGAGGAGACGGCGGGATTGCCGCGTGTGGGGGTGTGCCCGTGAGGTTTTGGGACTTTCTAGTTCCTCCCCAAGCATCGCTTGGGGAGGGGAACCACCCGAAGGGTGGTGGAGGGGTAGTTGGCTCGGCCTGCGCCATTTACCCCTCCACCATGCTTCTCATGGTTCCCCTCCCCACGAAAATCGTGGGGAGGAACTGGTTGTGAGCGTAACCGCGGCTGAAGGGTTCGTGGCGGCCGGGTGCCATGCCGGGGTGAAGCGGCGGCGCTATGATATGGCGCTGGTGGTGACCGAGGACCGCAGGCCGGTGGCGGCGGCGGCGGTGTTTACGCAGAACAAGTTCTTCGCGCCGCCGGTGGCGGCGAGCCGGGAGCGGCTGGCGGCGAACGGCGGACGCGCGGCGGCGATTATCGTTAATTCGGGCAATGCCAATGCCGGGACTGGGGCTCCGGGCCGGGCCGATGCGGAGGCGATGTGCGCTGCGGCGGCCGAGGCGCTGGGCGTCGATGCGGGCGATGTGCTGGTCTGCTCGACGGGGATCATCGGCACGCCGTTGCCGATGGACAAAATCCTGCCGGCAACGCCGAAGCTTGCCAGGAAACTGTCGGTGGAGGGCGGGCAGGATGCGGCCAAGGGCATCCTGACCACCGATCATGCGGAGAAGCAGGCGCTGGTGCGCGGCTCGACATTCACGCTCGGCGGGATGGCCAAGGGCTGCGGCATGATTGCGCCGAACATGGCGACGATGCTCGCTTTCCTGACGACCGACGCCGACGTGCCCCAGAAGGAGCTCCAGCGCATTCTTCGCGACGCGTCCGAGCGGACCTTCAACACGCTCAACGTCGACGGCGCGACCTCGACCAACGACACGGTGATCCTGCTCGCCTCGGCGCGGCGCGGGCGGCCGGACATGGCCGAGTTCGCCGACGCGGTGCACACGGTGTGCGAGGACCTGACTTATCAGATGGCGCGCGATGCCGAGGGGATGACCAAGATGGTTGCGCTCTCGGTGACCGGTGCGGTGTCGGACGAGGAGGCGCGGATCGCGGCCAAGAACATCGCCGAGAACAATCTGGTGAAGTGCAGCTGGTATGGCAGCGATCCCTATTGGGGCCGACTGCTCGGCGCCGCCGGTTCGGCCGGCGTCGATTTCGAGGCGGAGAAGACCTCGGTCGCTTATGGGGGCATCGT